>JAFXLD010000033.1 GCA_017531385.1 Clostridia bacterium | reverse complement strand
GCCTCAACCGGTGCTTTTTATTGCACTGCCAAAAGGGTGATTTTGGGGTAAAAATAGGCGCAGTTCTACGAAAAGTTCTAATAGACTTTCCCAAAAATCCATTAGAACTCGGCAAAATCTGAGAAGACTTTTAGACCTTGATTTTTACTGTGTTTTTGATATAATAACCGAAAGAACCCTGAAAACATCGGGGTTTTCGAGGCTCTCACTGCGGCCTTTATCTTCCGTTAAATTCCGTCAAGTTCGTTTTTTGACACTTGACTCGAAATGCTGTGTGGGGAAACTCACCCAGGGTTCGAATCCCTGACTCTCCGCCAAAGAATAACCGCAACTTTTATTTAAGGTTGCGGTTATTTTCTTTTTGTGATATAATGAAGAAAAGGCGGTGATTAAATGTTTTCTGTTTTTTACACAAATAAACTCACTTCAACAGAATCTGTTGATATTATTGAAAAATTTGTATACGAGTATTTGAAATCGCTTGGTTTCAGAAAACACGGTCGAACTTTACACCGCTTTGTTGACGGAGATATATCACAAGTAGTCAACTTCCAAAACGGTAGTCCGTCAAAGGGTGTTTACGATGTTCTGTGGATAAATCTTGGCATCCGTGTTCCGGAATGCGTTGAACGCAAATTTAATATTGAAGAACCTCTCAGAAAATACTACCACGAATATGAATGTAATATACGCACCAGCCTTGGTTTTCTTGTTGATGGAAAAGATACATTTTATAACTTGAAGAAAGATCCTGAAAAAATCGGCAAAGATATTGTTGAGCGCCTTAAAAAATATGTTCTTCCTGTTTTTGATGCGCTCAACAGTCGTGATGCTATCCTGAAGTACAGAGGTAAATATTCACATTTTGATCAGATGAATAATCATTTGATTTTGCTTGAAGAAGCGATGATTATGGGTAGGAACAAAAACATCAGTGAAGCTACCCGATTGTTCAATGAGTATTATCAGAACGCACTAAAAGAATGTTCAAACAAAGGGCATATAACATATCTTGAAGAGTTAGCAAAAAGTTTGGGTATTGATCTTTTTCTTCTCTGAAGCGTTTTGTGCTCTCTTATTAAAAAAAGTCGCACTCGGATGCGACTTTCTTTTTTTAGTTATTTCTCATTATCAATTTCTGCTTCTGCTTCAAACTGTATTTCAGGGTCGGCAGAAAGCATAGGTGTAATGTCTTTTTTGCCTTTGAGGTGTCTGTCTGTGTAGTTCTTTGTGATTTTTATTACAGTGCCGGAAAGAGCAATAACACCGATAAGGTTCGGAATCATCATAAGTCCGTTGAATGTGTCGGAAATATCCCATGCAATGCTTGATGTGAGAACCGAACCCGAAACTATCATGATTACAAATATGACTTTATAGATTTTTGTGGCTTTTGTGCCGAAAAGGTATTCAAAAGCTTTTGCACCGTAATGTGACCAGCCGAGAATTGTTGTGAATGCAAAAAGAAGTATCGCAACAGCAACAAATTTATCACCGAATGAGAAACTTCCTATCTTGAAAACTGTGTTGAACGCAGATGCAACAAGTGTGGCTTCTGATGCTGCAGCATCTGTAAACAGACCTGTTTCAAGGTCGATAATACCTGATGTGAGAACAACAAGAGCTGTCATTGTGCAGATAACGATTGTGTCTGCAAATACTTCAAAAATGCCCCACATACCCTGTCTTGCAGGTTCTTTTACGTTAGAGCTGGAGTTTACCATAACAGCAGAGCCGAGACCTGCTTCGTTTGAGAAAACCCCTCGCTTGAATCCCCATGTTACAACAGTTTTGATGCTTATACCCATAACACCGCCCCATGCGGCTTTCGGTGAAAAAGCAGTTGTGAAAATGGCTTTAAAAGCATCAAGAATTGCGTCATAATTGAAACCGATAACAATAAGTGACCCTGCAATGAACATGATAACCATAAAGGGAACGATTTTTTCCGCAAAGGATGCAATTCTTTTAATACCGCCGAGGATAATAAGCCCTCCGAGAACAGTTAGAACAAGACCGATTATAAGAGAATAGAGTGAAATTGAGCCTGATTCGGTTGAATAAAGAATTTTTTCGGAAAGTGCATCAATTCTGAATGCAGATTCAATATTTGCGGCAATTTTATTTACCTGTCCCATGTTTCCGATACCGAAAGATGCGAAGACACAAAACACTGCAAAAAGTACCGATAAAACTTTACCGAATCCTTTACAGCCTTTCTTTGAGCCTAAACCGTCACGCAGATAGTACATGGCACCGCCGCTCCATTCACCATCTGCATTTTTACGGCGATAATAAATACCCAGTACATTTTCGGAATAGCTTGTCATCATGCCGAAGAATGCAGCAATCCACATCCAGAAAACAGCACCTGCACCGCCTGAACATATCGCAGATGCAACACCAGCGATGTTACCGACACCGACGGTTGCAGCCAGTGCGGTACAAACTGCCTGAAACTGGGAAATTGCTTTTCCGTCACCGCCTTTGACCTGTTTGCTTAAAAGACTTCCCGCAGTATGCTTCATCCAGTGACGGATGTGAGTAATCTGGAAGAATTTTGTAAGTATTGTCATAAGTATACCTGTTTCGAGAAGCAGAACAAGACCGAGCTTTACCCATACGAAATCGTTGATAACGTTGTTGACATTTGCCAGAGTTTCGAGAAAGTTCATTTTTTCACCTCTAAAAATTCTAATAAAACAAAAAAGCACCTCTGAAAAACAGGGTGCATCTCAAGACAGAATAAATCTAAAAAATACTTTTTAAAATCCGTCCTTTTGCCTGAGAGATTTGGGTTTTTACACCTTTGCACCTTCGGCACCCGATTAACGGGATTCTCCGGAATTGCTATCCGTCTGCAGTCATGGTACCTGAGAGTTTTGCTCCTTCGGGAAGACAAAAGAAAAACTCCAAAAAGACTTTATTCTATGAGTTTCAGAGTTTAAAAAATGCCTAATCTCCTGCAGACTTCACTTAGCCTGTATTCAAATCCCGATTACTTTATACTATTGAACACAAAAAATCAATACTTAAGATTGAATAAATTAAAAAAATATGCTAATATTTAATAAATTATTATGTAAGGATTTGAATGATTATGAAAGACGAGCATCTTATTGAGAAAAAAATATCTTCCGAAAATGTTTTTGACGGTGTTTTGCTTCATGTTTTCAAGGATAAAATCGAGCTTCCCAACGGCAATGAAGCAGTCAGAGAATATATAAAGCATCAGGGAGCAGTGTGTGTTGTGCCTGTGACAGATGAAATGGAAGTCGTTGCTGTAAAGCAGTACCGTTATCCCATCGGCAGAGTCACAATCGAGATACCCGCAGGTAAGCTTGATGCTGGTGAAGAACCTCTTGAAGCTGCAAAAAGAGAGCTCAGCGAGGAAACAGGCGTTGAAAGTGCCGACATTGAATATATGGGTGGACTTTATCCGTCAGTTGCATATACAGACGAGATAATTCATATGTATGTTGCAAAGAATCTTGTTTACGGTCAGTCTCATACGGACGATGACGAATTTCTGAATGTTGTGAAAATTCCGCTTAAAGATTTTGTGGAAATGGTTATGAACGGTGAAATTCAGGATTCAAAAACAATGACAGCAATTCTTAAAGTTGCAAGAATGTTCGGTGTGTAAATGAAGATAATCGCACATATAAAAACGGATTTCAGAACAAAATTCGGATTGCCCAGACAAAGCGGACTGTGTGAAGAACTGAAAGGGCAGATTATTTTTGAGCCTGAATACAGAAAAGAAGAAGCTTTCAGAGGACTTGAAGGTTTTTCTCATATATGGGTGCTGTGGAAATTTTCTGAAGCCGAAAGGGAAGAGTGGTCGCCGACGGTAAGACCTCCGAGGCTTGGCGGAAATAAAAGAATGGGCGTTTTCGCAACCCGTTCACCTTTCAGACCGAATAATATCGGTTTGTCCTGCGTAAAGCTTGATAAAATTGATTATGAATGTCCCGATGCACCTGTTCTGTATGTGTCGGGAATTGATATGATGAACGGCACACCGGTTGTTGACATAAAACCCTATGTACCGATAGCAGATTGTAAAATGAATGCAACCGACGGTTTTACAGCCGATACAAAGAATTTTTCACTTGATGTCATATTCAGTGAGGAACTGCTCTGCATTCTGCCCGAAGAAAAAAGAGATGGTGCAAAGC
Source organism: Clostridia bacterium (assembly GCA_017531385.1). Classification (GTDB taxonomy): domain Bacteria; phylum Bacillota; class Clostridia; order Oscillospirales; family Acutalibacteraceae; genus UBA1081. Next base: position 1,126 of record JAFXLD010000033.1, on the reverse strand, counting down.
AGATGCTTTCCCTTGACCCGAGACCGTCATATATAACCGACGAAGACCGTGTTTTCGGAGTGGAATATGCAGGGTTTGATATCCGTTTCAGAGTTAAAGAAAAAAAACTCACGGTTTGTGAGGTCATAAAACTATAAAAGACTGCCCGGAATCGGACAATCTTTTTTTTGTTAATGTGAATTCAATTTCCAATATTTTTTTCGATAGATATATAATATTTTATTTTTTTTGTTGGAATATATTATATAGACCTCTTCACCCGGTTCAATAATCGTGACAAGTTCTTCAGGGAAATAATATCGGTGAATTTGTGCGCAATCTATCGAATATTCACCGTGTCTTTCAAAAACAAAAACAGGAGTTTTTGTGGGCAAATGATTTGTTGTCGCATCGATTATATCAAATGTTTCTTTTACATAACCACCGATAACTTTATCTTCCTCAATCCGATATCTGATAGGTCTTTTTTGTTTTATTAAACCTTTAATTCCAAGCCCGAACAGTAAAATCGGGGTAAGAGCGGTGATGAGTACGCCTAAGGAAAACTCGGAATACACAACAACCGGAGCAACAATAACAGCCAGAACAATTGAGCCTACAAACATGCCTATAGTATTTGATTGTATATGAACACGGATATCTTTTTTTATGGTTTTATTCGTCAGTACACCGGATTGCCATACTCTAAAATCTTCTCTGTTTATACCTTTTTTTCTTTGGATAATCGGCAAAAGCATTACTGTGCCGAAAAATGCAAAACAGACAAATCCGATTGCCGACATCATTATATAGATGGTATCATATGTCGCAAGATACACAATTATGCATCCCGCAAAAACAACTAAACTGCCCAGAACCATAAGTGCTCCCAGAATCCATATGTACCATGGAATCTGATACCCCAGTTTCTGCGATTTATCTTTTTTCATAAATTATTCAAATCCTTTTTTAAAAACGGGAGCTGTTAATTATAACAGCCCCATAATTTGGTCCCTTTAGGGGTGAAAATAAACCCCCAGTTCTACTGGGGGTGAGAAACGAGCGGAGCAAAAATAAAAACGGCGAGCTAAAAGCAAGCCGAAAAGACTTGAAGAGAAGAAAAACCTCCGAGTATAATAGTAAATGG
>JAFXLD010000032.1 GCA_017531385.1 Clostridia bacterium | reverse complement strand
TCATCTATGGTAAGATGTTTGTAATGATTCATTTTACCTAATCTCCTGTATTTTGGTTTCTTTCTTCAATCTCCATTATACAAGATTTCTTAAAATGAGTCATTATTTTTTTTCTGTTGCACTTATATTGTAAATCTAAAAGCAAAAAATCATAATCCACCGTCAGATGAATTATGATTTTCATTAACTTAAATTATGCAATTAAGCGTCAAATGATGCGGGAGCCATTACGAAGAAAACAAGGTTACCTTCTGTAGCAGCTGCCATTTCATCAGCCTGTGTGCAGATGTTCCATCTGAGGTTTGCATTGTCCTCAAGACCTTTAATAAAAGCGTCTGCATCTGTACCGTCAGCAAGTGTGAAAACATAGCTTACGAAAGGAATTGTGCCCATCATGGGAGCAACCATGATGCATTTGTCAAAACCTGTTACTTCGTAGTTGTCAAAACCTGAAAGATAATTTTCTTCAAGTTCCATTTCCATTGCTGCAGGGCTGATAGCTGCAACTGCAGCACTCTGAGCGAGTTTTTCTGCAACAGTAAGAGCGTCTGTTTCTGTAGCTGCGAGAGCTTTGAATTCAGCAACAAGTGTCTGAGCAACAGATTCACCGCTTACAGCAGCTTCTGATGTTTCTTCAACGCTGTTCTGAACGTCTGCTTCTGTTGTGTTTTCTTCTGTAACGGGAGCCTTTGAGCATGCTGCAAGAGCAAGAACAATTACAAGTGCCATGAGAATTGAGAGTGCTTTTTTCATTTTTTTGTTCTCCTTTAGAGTTTTTTTGTTTTAATGTTTTACATTAACTTATTTAAGCTTCCACGCAAGGTCTTTAAGGAAAAGTTCTTCCTCAAGCTTTTCGGGTGTGGAATCCTTTGTGATGTGGACAAATTCAATGTCCATCATTCTTGCCCAGTCACGCATCTGTTCGGCAGAAACGTCATAACTGAGTACTGTGTGATGTGCACCGCCTGCAGTTATCCAGCATTCAACACCTGTTGTAAGGTCGGGCATAGCTCTCCACATAACTCTTGCTACGGGAAGATTGGGCATGGGCATAATCGGTTTAACACATTCGATATCCTGGCAGATAAGTCTGAGTCTGCCGCCCATATCGATAAGGCTTACAACTATTGCTTGTCCTGCTTTGCCTTCAAAAACAAGTCTTGCCGGGTCTTTTTCGTTCATGCCGATACCGAGGTGATGTGTTTCGATTCTGGGTTTGCCCTCTGCAAGTGAAGGACAGACTTCAAGCATATGTGCGCCGAGAGAGTACTCCTGACCCTCTGCAAGGTGATATGTATAGTCTTCCATGAATGCAGATGCACCGTTGCCGTTTTCACCCATAGCCTTGAGAATTGCTGTCATTGCGGCAACTTTCCAGTCACCTTCACCGCCGTAGCCGTAGCCGAGAGCCATGAGATGCTGGCTTGCAAGACCGGGAAGTTGTTCCATTCCGTAAAGGTCCTGGAATGTGTTTGAGAAAGCCATTGCACCCTCTGCATCGAGCATTTTCTTCATTGCAATTTCTTCTCTTGCCTGATAACGGATTGCATCAGTATTGTCTGTTGCAACATCGTAAGCATCTGTATATGTTTTTACAAGTTCATCAATTTCAGCATCTGTGACTTCGTTCATAACCTTAACGAGGTCACCCACAGCCCATGTGTTGACCTGCCAGCCGAGCTTTGTCTGAACTTCAACTTTATCGCCCTCAGTAACGGCAACTTCACGCATATTGTCGCCGAAACGCATGACTTTCATATTCTTTGAAACTGCAACACCGACACAGGCTTTCATCCAGTCACCGAGTCTTTTATGCACTTTTTCGCTCTGCCAGTAACCTGCGATAACCTTACGGGGCATACGCAGTCTTGCAGCGATGAAACCGTGTTCACGGTCACCGTGTGCAGCCTGATTGAGGTTCATGAAATCCATATCTATTTCATCGTTGGGAATTTCTTTGTTATATTGTGTAGCAAGGTGGCAGTAGGGCTTCTGGAGTGAAGCAAGACCGTTTATCCACATCTTGCTGGGTGAGAATGTGTGGCACCATGTGATGATACCTGCACAAGTGTCGTCATAATTTGCTTCTTTAACGATATCTGTTATCTCTTTGTTTGTTTTTGCAGTCACTTTGTAAACAAGAGGGAAAGGAAGATACTTGCTCATTTCATGAGCCATTTCCTTTGCTCTTTCTTCAACGGTTTCGAGAACTTCGGGACCGTAAAGGAACTGAGAACCTACAACAAACCAGAAATTATAATTTGTATTCATATGTATTCCTCCGTATTAAGAATCACAATCATATTTAGTATACAATATTTGCAGTTATTTTTCAATAGGAAGATTTATATAAAAAAGACGGCAGAAATATGCCGTCATAAAGCAGATTGTTTTATTATTTCTTTTCCTGCGGAGGATTTTTCAACTGCACAGCCATATTTTGGGGAAGTATTTCCATAAGTTGTTCTCTCCGTTTTTTACTGTACTTGATTTTAATATAATCATCAGTCTGTTTTATTTTATTGAGATTTTCAAGTTCATATCTGCTGAATGTCCTGTTTGAAATTATTATAAACCATTCGGGAATTCCACTGACAACCATATAGCCGTAAAAAACTTTATTGTGTGAAGAATAATCCAGATGTTTCTTTTTCATAAAAATTTCTTTTACTATAATTCCGTCTGACGTTATATACAATCTTGAAAACCACTGTTTCATTTCACTTAAAAAGACAAGAAGATTAAAAAATATCACAAATACAACAAAAAAGACTGTTAAAGCAATTGCATCATTGCTTCTGAAACGAAGATACTGAATTATGCCTAATAAAGGGCTGATATCAAAAAACAAAAGCAAAATAATCCAACCGTAAAAAAGATATGCAGACGGTACGATTTTTAAAGTTTTTTTCATTACGTGTCACTCCTTCATGATTTTATAATACTATATAGTATTTAATTTTTCAAGCATATTGAAATAAGTGCTCAGATGTGCTAATATCATTTTATCAAAAACAAAGCAGGTGTTAAAATGAAAATACCATCATACCATAAAAGTTTAGATGTTCTGCACTTCGGCACATTAAAGCCCAGAGCATATTTCATTCCTTACGAAAACCTTCAGGATGCGTTGTCAGGCGACCGCACCAAAAGTGCATATTTCACATCCCTCTGCGGTGAGTGGAATTACAAATTCTATGAAAGTTTTGAAGACATTGACTGCGAATTCTGGGCAGACGGATTTGACTATGCCTCACTTCCCGAAGTACCCGTTCCCGGTAATGTTCAGCTTTATAAAGATGTGGAGCACGATGCTCCTCTTTACTCAAATCTTTATTATCCGTTCCCCACAGACCCTCCCCATGTGCCTGACGAAAACCCCTGTTCCGTATTCATCAAGGAGTTTTTCGTGAACGATGAAATGGCAGAGAGAGATAACATTCTCACTTTCGAGGGTGTTGCATCATGTTTCTATCTGTGGATAAACGGTCAGTTTGTGGGCTACAGCCAGATAAGCCACGTAACAAGCGAATTTGATATCACAAAGTTTGTGCATCAGGGTGTAAACAGAATTGCCGTTCTTGTTGTGAAATGGTGTGACGGATCATATCTTGAAGATCAGGATTTCTTCCGTCTTTCAGGTATTTTCAGAGAGGTCTATATCCTTTCAAGAAGCAAAGTCCGTCTTGAAGATGTTTACATAAAGCAGAGTTTCAATGATGATTTTACAAGTGCAACTCTTGATGTTGACTGCACTCTTAATGCAAAAACCGACATCAGCTACGGACTTATTTCACCTGCAGGCTATGTTATAGGCAACGGTGACAGCACAAGAAATCACTTTGAAATAAAAATCGACGAGCCTATGATGTGGAACGATGAAAAGCCACATATCTATACTCTTTTCCTGACAGTGGAGGATGAAATCATACCTTTCCCCATTGCTCTTTGCAAAAAGAAAATCAAGGATAAGAAGCTCCTTATCAACGGCAAAGCAGCAAAACTCCGCGGTATTAACCGTCATGATTCAACGGAAAACGGATATGTTGTGACTGTTGACGATATGAAAAAAGATCTTCTTATGATGAAGAGAGCAAATGTCAACTGTATCAGAACTTCACATTATCCCAACGATCCCCGTTTTGTTGAACTCGCTCAGGCACTCGGTTTCTATCTTGTTAACGAAGCCGATATCGAAACTCACGGTATGGGCTGGAATACCGATGAAGACTGGGATTGGTTCCGTTGGTCAATGCTTTCTACAATTGACGAATGGGAAGCAGCTTATGTTGACAGAGCAGAGCATCTTTTTGAAAGAGATAAGAACCAGGGCTGTGTTGTTATGTGGTCACTGGGTAACGAAAGCGGCTGCGGTAAGAATCACCGTGCTATGAGAAACTACATCAAATCCCGTGACAACAATGCAATCGTTCACTACGAAAATGCACATCTTGAATTCAAGGCAGTTCCCGAAGGTGAAAATTTCGCAGATATTTCCGATGTGGAAAGTCGTATGTATTCAGGCTATAATTACACAGAGGGCTATCTTAATGATGAAAATTATGACAAGCCTTTCTATTGGTGTGAATATGTTGATTGCATGACAACAGGAGATGTTCACGAATACTGGAAACTGGTTGATAAATACGAAAACCATTGCGGCGGTTGTATCTGGGAATGGGCAGACCACGCAGTAAGAATTGATGACGAAAACGGCAATCCCCGTTACTACTATGGTGGTGACTTCGGTGAATATCCCCACAATGGCATCTGCTGTATCGACGGTATGGTTTTCGTCGACAGAACACCCCGTCCCGGCTACTATGATATGAAAAAGGTCTACGAGCCTTTCAGAGTAAGCTTCAATGATGGTACTCTCACAATTAAAAATGTCCGTTATTTCACTCCTCTTTCAGACCTTTATGCTGACTGGAAAGTTGAAAGCAACGGTATCACAATCGTCTCGGGCAGAATCGAATCCCTTGACATTGCTCCTCAGGATAAGAAAGAATTCCGTCTTACAGGCATTGATGAATTCAACTACACGGGCGACACATTCCTGACTGTCACTGTCAGACAGAAGAATGACACTCTCTGGGCAGAATCGGGCTATGAAGTGGGCTTCGCACAGTTTGAAATCGAAAGTGCGAAGGCTGAAACCGAAAGAGAAACAAAACTTCTCGTATGTGAAGAAGGCGACAGATTCGTAAAAATCACAAACGGTGAAAATGAATACACATTCGACAAAGCATACGGCAGAATTGCATCAATCAAGAGAAATGGTGAAGAAATTCTCGAAAAACCGTCTTCATTCAAGCTCTGGAGAGCACCGAGCTACAATGTGGGCTCTTCACCTGCATGGTATGCAAACAATCTCCACCATGTGAAGCAGAAAACATACTCTTCAGAAGTTGAAAAGACTGAAAATGCAATTGTCATAAAGACAAAAATTGCTCTCGGCGGTCCTGCAAATCCCCCTGTTATCAAGGCTGACGTTGATTATATCTTCAATAACGACGGCACATTCTCCGTGGAAATTGACGGCAAAATTAAAAAAGAAGCTCCCGTACTTCCGAGAATCGGAATGGAGCTTATCCTGAAAGAAGAATTTGAGAATATCAATTATTTCGGACTTGGCGAAATTGAAACATATCCTGATAAGTACAAGGCTGCAAAGTTCGGTGAATATTCACTCACAGTCACCGAAAACTATATGCCCTTTATCAGACCTCAGGAAAATTCTTCTCATTTTATGACAAGACGCGTCACACTCAGCAATGATGCAGGCACATCTGTCACTGCAACAGGCTTCGGAATACCTGATTTCTCATTCAATGCTTCTCACTTCTCAGCAGAACAGCTCACAGAGAAAAAGCATCATTTTGAGCTTGAAAAAGAGCCTTATACAATCCTGAATCTTGACGGCAGATTCACCGCAATCAGTGAAAACAGCGAGTTCAACAATGACGAAAACAACCGTCTTATTGACGAAAAGGAATTTAAGTTCGGCTTTAAGTTTTATATCGGCTAAGCTTAATAAAAAAGTGCAGAGTTTTTGCTCTGCACTTTTTCTATAGGAAACAGTAATATATAAGTCCGAAAACCGAAGCTGCGCCGCAGCCGTAAACAATTACGGGACCTGCGATGGTGAACATCTTTGCGCCTGTGCCGTAGATTTTGCCGTCTGTGGTGTATTCAAGTCCCGATGAAACAACGGCATTTGCAAAGCCTGTTATCGGCACAAGTGTGCCTGCGCCTGCGTACTTTGCAATCTTATCAAAAACGCCGATGCCCGTAAGAATTGCAGTAAGAACGATAAGTGTTACGGGAATAAGCATCTTGACAATTTCTTCTTTTATCCCGATTTTTGTATAAAGCATACCGAAAGCTTCGCCCAGTGTGCAGATTGCACCGCCGACAAGAAAAGCGAAAAGCATATTCCTGAGTTTCGGTGAAGGTGGCGAGGCTTTTTTGGTCATCAGATCATATTCTTTGTCCATAATCAACACTCCTTGTTGCTATCTTTGCCATTTTTAGTATTGATATGTATTCGGAGCAAAAAATAGAGTTATTGATTTTTGTATTGCCGCATATTATTTGAACAGGGGAGTGGATATAATGAAATGTTCGATAAGCAGTCTTTGCGACAAGGATGTTATAACGGTCAATGACGGAATGCGAATCGGCACAGTGAATGATGTGGAGTTTGATGTAAGTACAGGGTGTATAACTGCGCTGATTATCTGCGGAAAACAGGGCTTTTTCGGAATTGTGGGTAAAACCGAGGATATAAGAATAAACTGGTGCGATATTGAAGTTATCGGCGATGACACGATACTTGTAAAAAAATGCTGAGTCGGTGTATGACTCAGCATTTTATGGTTTTTACTTTTTTCTGTATTTTATAACGATTGCAACAAGTCCTGCGATGAATACGACTGCCGTTACAACTGCGGCAATAATTATTTTTTTGATGTTTGCATTTGTGCTGTCATCGGGTTGTTCATCAAATGTGAAGCTGTCGCTTGTTGATTTTTTTATGCTGCCTTCGTTAAGGGGGATTTTCAGAGTTGCTCTGTCAAGGGCTACTTCCGATGAATCGGGGTCCATAGCACAGCTGTCTGCTGTTGAGATAAATACTGTTTCTGTTGCTGTTGCATCTTTGATTTTAAATGTAAGAGTTGCAACCGTTGCACTGCCGTCTTCTTCGCAATCTTCTTCTTTAACGTGATAAAGGTCTACAAACTGAATTGCTATTATATCTGAACCGGAATCTGCGCCGATTTCAACAAATGTATCTTTAATGTCGGTTACTTCGTGGTCTGTGAACTCAAGAACTGCAGGGTCATATTTAAGTCTGAAATCTGCACTTTCCGTTCCTGCAAAGTCAAGAACTCTGTAAAGAACGGTTATTGTCTGTTTTTCTGAATCGTAGTCTGCCGCAAGCATAAGCTCAGGAGTTTTCCATGCCAGAGCTGTAAGAGAAAATACAGATACTGCAAGAATCACGACAGACAGAATTGAAGCGATTATTTTTTTCATTATTATGTTCCTTTCATATGAAGTAAAATTGAGTGTCCCATGCAGGGATATAGGGATTATGTCTGATAAAGACCTTGTAATCGTCACGGATTGACATAATCTGCAACGGAATTGCAAAAATATCCTCCGAACGGTGATAGCATGAAACAAGCATTTTCGGTTTGCAGCGTTTTATGGTGTCTTTTGCACCGTTTATGGCTTCTTTTTCAAGCCCTTCCACATCGAATTTGATGTATGTGACATCGTTTTTACCGAGAATGCTGTCAACGGTCATACATTTTACGGGGTTGCCGTTTTTGTCTGCATTGCCGTTTCTTCCGCCGTGTTTTGAAAAAGTGACTTCTCCGCAAAAATCAGAAATGCAGACATTCAGACATTCGATATTCTCAATATACCGTGTATTGTTCAGAAGCTTTGTGAAATTTTTTATATCAGGCTCTGCCGCATATATTTTACTGTATGATGACACATTTTCGAGAAATTCCGAAACAGTATCACCGTTGAATGCACCAAGATCCATGTAAATTTCATCATTGCCGAGTTGCAATATGTTTTTGTAAGCTTCTTCTCTCGTCGTTTCGCTCCTGAGCAGAAAATTCATATCACCCGTCAACTTGAAATTTATGATATTTTCATAAACAGATTTTGATTTTTCATCACTGAGCATCATTTTAACCTGTTTGATTTCCGTTATATAATTTTCATAAAAATCACGACTAAAAATATTGTCGCCGTAAACGGGAACATCAACGGAGTAGGTTTCCGTTTCCTTGCTGATTTTTATAAAATTTTCAATAACTTCCTGTCGCTGTGAGCCGAAAGAAATCAGCGTCAGAAAATCACCGAATTTTTCCTTTGCCTGTTGGTAACCCATAACAGGGAAGCCTCTGAATGTTCGGTTTCTTACAAAACCGTCTGAGGCAAAAATACCCGAAACCGAAATGTCAAGACGTTCAAGTTCATCAAGAATTTTATCAGCACCGTTGCCCGTACCGTAAATGAGTACGGGTTTTTCTGTTTCTTTTGCTCTTTCCCAGACTGTTTTCATTCGAGTATATTTGATGTGATGAATTCGATTCCCCATAAAGCTAATTTTTCGCCTGCCACAGGATCATCACAGGTCCAGCAGTTTACTTTTATACCTGCATCGTGAAGCTCTTTCATATTGTCTGCATTGAGAGATGTGTATTTTATGTCAAGATCAAGATTATGCTCTTTGAGAGTTTCAAGGAGCCAATCTTCGTAATCATCAATCAGAAACTGTGCTGCCTGCTCGGGATATTTCTTTCTCAGAAATACAAGATTTTCAAGACAGAATGAAATAAAGATTACATTCGGTAGATAATCAAGTGATTTTATAATATCAACAATTTCATATACTTCTTCTTCGGCAAAAGCATTTTTAAGCTCAAGAACAGCCACTTTTTCGTATTTTTTACATATGGAAATATACTCCTGTAAAGTGGGGATTCTGATGTCTGTTCTGCCTTTTTTGCCGTCAATATCGGTAAGCAGAAGATTTCTCAGACAGTCAAAAGTTGTTTTTTCAACTTCCATATCGTCAATGGCAACTCTGCCCGTTGTGTCATCGTGAAAAACAACATATTTGCCGTCAAGTGTCTTGTGGACATCGGTTTCTATGCCGTAATAGCTTCTGTTGCCTGCTGCCACAAAAGCCGCATTTGTGTTTTCTTTTTCAATACCGCTAAGACCTCTGTGTGCAACTATTTTTGTTTCTTTTTTATCAAATTTAACAGTGTTCATATAAACACCTCCGATGACAGAAGTATAACATTTACAGCCCGAAACTTCAATATTAAATTAATAAATATATTGCAAAATAAACGAAGATGTGGTATCATTTATAATGATTGAATATCGAAAGGACGTTTTTTATGGAAATCGCAGAACAGTTATACAAAGATTTTACAGACGAACAGAAAGCGAAGCTTCATGAAATACAGGAAATCGAGCTTAAAATTTTAAAAGAAGTGGACAGAATCTGCAAAAAGCACGGTCTGCACTATTCTTTAAGCGGCGGCACACTTCTTGGTGCAATCCGTCATAAGGATTTCATTCCCTGGGATGACGATATAGATCTTGACCTCAAGAGAGATGATTTCAATAAGCTTATTTCAATTCTTCCCGATGAACTCGGCGATGAATTTGAATTTATAAATTACAATGAGTACGGCGAGTATCATTGTGACTTCATCCCCAGAATTTTTTATAAAAACAGCAAAGCTGTCAATTCTTTCAGCACAGACGGCGGTAAAAATAACTTTGCCAACGATGAGAGAATGAACAGAATTTTCATTGAGCTTTACTGTCTGCATGATACAGACACAAAACTTGTGAAAAGTCAGATTTTCAAAGTGAAGATGATTTACGGACTTGCAATGGGACACAGACTTATTCCCACAGACAGTTCAAACTATTCATTCCTTCAGAAAATGCAGGTCAAAGTGCTTACAACGGCAGGAAAACTTATGCCCATGGCGAAAATTTACAAGATGTATGAGGATTGCGTCAACAGCGTAAAAACAGGTGACGGAGATCTTTATTTCAAGCCCAGCGTACCTCTTCCCGTTCAGCACAGAAACGTATTTCCCAAGAATTTCTTTGCTTCTTATACGGAAGTGCCCATCAGAAACGATATGGCAATGGCACCTGCAGAGTATATAAAGGTACTTGAATATCTTTACACAAACTGGCAGGATCTTCCCAAAGAAAAGGACAGGCATCCCGGTCACTTTGAACTTCTCAGAACTGAGATTTTTTAAAAACAAGGAGTAATTTTATGAATATTATCATTATCATGTCAGGCGGTGTGGGCAACAGATTCGGTGCAAATATCCCGAAGCAGTATTGTCAGCTCAACGGCAGACCCGTTATTGATTATGTTATTGATGCAGCAAAGGGATCAAAGGTTGCAGATAAGGTTGTTGTTGTCTGCGATCCCAATTGTATTGAGCTTTCCGATGCACTTAAAAATTCAGGCTTTGATTTTGCGGTAAACGGCAAAGAGCGTCTTGATTCTCTCAAAAGTGCTTTTGACCACATTCAGGCAAATTACCCCGAATGTGAGAGAATTATTATTCTTGATGCCGTTGCACCTTTCGTCACATCGGAGCTTATTGACGATTACCTCACAAAGCTTGATGATAACGATGCAGTTATCACCTGTCAGAAGATAACAGGTGCTCTGGGTAACTACAATTACGATCCTCTTGACCGTGAAGAGTATTACATGACACAGTCACCTGAGGCATTCCGTTTCAAAACTCTCATGCCTTATTTCACAACAACATTCCCCAGTCAGGAACTTGCATGGCAGATGCCCAGAGAAACAAAAAAATATCTCAACTTTAATTTTAAGAACAATCTTAAGCTTACGTATGATTTTGAGCTGAAATATGCGTCATATATGCTTAACGATATGAAAAAATAATCAAACGGAAGTGTTTTATGGCAACCGATAAGAAGAAAATTTTTAATATAGCATCAGACCTTGTTTTCAGTATAGCGGGTCTTATGCTGATGAACGGTATGCTTCAGCTGCTTATAAACCCGATGCTCAACGAGTGGATGGGTGAGGCAGCATTCGGTAATTACCAGTCGATATTTGCAGTCGTATCTATTATGGGTACGACTTTCGGTGTTGCCGCAAACTATTCGAGAATGGTTCGTTCGAGAGATAAGAAGGACACAAACGGCGACTATAACATCTTCCTTACCGTGATTGCCGTGTTGTGTGTTGCCGTTGCAGCGGGAACGCTGATCGTTTATAAATCATTCAATGCGGTACACTTTATTCTTCTTTCTGTTCTTACTGTCTCAACCGTTCTCAGGTATTACGGTGATGTAAATTACCGTATGAAACTCAATTATAAAGGATTTTTCGTTTATTATTCGATTATAACAGCAGGTTATTGCCTCGGACTTCTGCTTTTTAAGTTTATTTCACCTTTGTGGATGCTGACAATTCTTGCAGGTGAAGTAGCGGCAATTCTTTTTGTACTGTTCAACGGCGATATTTTTAAGGGTAAAGATCTGATGAAACGTTCACCTGAATTTTCAGGAACAATGAAATCAGTGGGTGTTTTGTCTGCAACAAATCTTCTTTCTGCTGTTGCACAGCAGTCCGATAAGATAATATTAGGCCTTGCAATGGGCGGTGAAGCCGTAACAACATTCTATGTCGCAACACTTCTGGGCAAAGTCATTTCTCTTCTGACAACACCTCTCAACGGTGTTCTTATCGGATACCTCACAAAATATGAGGGTAAATTCACAAGGAAAATGGTCGCTGTTTTTACGGCAGTTCTTCTGGGACTCGGTCTTGTTGCACTTCTGGGATGTTTTATTGCGTCAAAGATTTTTGTAAAGATTTTCTATCCAGATGTTTTCAGTGAAGCAGAGCAGTATTTCTTCCTTGCAAACGCAGGTCAGATTTTCTATTTTATTTCTAATTGCCTTATGACAGTCATTCTCCGTGTTGCAAGTGAAAAATATCAGATGTACATAAATATTGTATACATTCTTATTTATGCGGCAACAGTTATACCGCTCACAATGTCTTTCGGAATATGGGGAATGACAATCGCATTGCTTGTTACAAACGGAGCAAAGTTTGTAATTACAAGCATTGTAGGATTTGTAAAAACCAATAAATAAAAAAATTGCAGTCATATTCGTGGCTGCATTTTTAATCAGAAAAGGAGGTCGGCAGTATGGAAAATTTTATATTTAATGTTTACGGCGATATATATAAGCTCGGCAGCGGATACAAAAAAGCATTCTGTACTGTCGGCAGATTTTTCGCAAAATGTTTTAAGTCAATATGGCAAGTGATATGCAGATTTTTTGTTTTTATATTTAATTTTTTCAGAAACACGGTGAAGAGATATTTCAATGCCGTGTGGTATGAATTCAAAAAATTCACGGCAGAAGTAAAAAGAGCTGTTCCGGTGCTGAAATCTGAATTTAAAGAAAAACCCGTGAAAGCATTCACACATTTTCTGAAATATGTTTTACATGCTTTTTCCGTCCATGAAAGATTCAACAGAGCAGTGCTCAGCACGGTTATTCCCATCATTGCCGTTGCTGTGCTGTTTTCTTTCGCAACTGCATTCAGAAGTCTTACTTTTGCGCTTGAGGTTTTTGTTGACGGTGACAGCGTCGGTGTGGTAAGAGATGAAAATGTGTATAAAGAAGCGGAAAAACAGGCAAAACAGCGATTTGTTTCAATGGGCAGCGAAATGAATGCCACAATTCCCGAATATTCTGTTGCTCTCACAACCGTAAACCGTCTTGATGATACCGAAACCGTGTGTAACAATATAATTGCGGCAGTAAGTGAAAACACCGTCAATGCCTGCGGAATTTATGTAAACGGAGAATTTGTGGGCGCTGTGGGCAGTGAGGATACATTTATCCGTATTCGTGACAGGGTATTTAAGGAATTTGCAGAAAAATTCGGATTCACAGCAGACGATTGCAGAATTGAGTTTGCCGACGAAGTCACAACTGTTTCGGGTGTGTATCCCGATAACGAAAAAATTATGTCGGCTGACGGATTGTATAAATATCTGTCGCAAAATAAAACAGACGGTATAGAGCATACCGTTGCAGAAAATGAGAAAATTGCTGATATTCTCGCAAAATATTCAATATCGGAAAAAGAGCTTCTTGAAAATAACCGTGAGCTTGATGTTGATAATATCCCAGAGGGATCGGTTCTGCTTATAAAAAAAGCTGAAAAAAATATGAGCATAAAGGTCACAAGAACCTATATGCAGATTGAAAATATACCTTTTGAAACCATATCACAGTACGATAATAATCTGTATGTGGGAACAACGATGACAGTTGTGCCGGGCATGAACGGTCAGGATATTGTTTCTTATACCGATACTTATATCGACGGAATAAAAACCGATACATCAAGGGAAATTCTGCGATATAACGCACATAAGCCTGTAAATCAGCTTATAAAAATCGGCACAATGGGAATTCCCGTTGATAATAACGGAATTGCAGTTTCTCCACGACTTACAAAAGATCAGGGCGGCACATTTGTATGGCCTGCTCCGGATAACTGTTTCTGGCTTTCTCAAGGCTATAATCCTTATAACTCACATTACGGGCTTGACATCGTTTCTTCTGATGACGGCTCATGCCGAGGACGCAGAATTGTTGCTGTTGCCGACGGTGTTGTTGTAATGGCGACATATCATTGGAGCTGGGGCTATTACATAAGAGTTGACCACGGCAGCGGAGTTGTGACAGGCTATGCCCATGCACTTGAAGGCTCATTCAGAGTAAAAGTCGGAGATTTCGTAAGAGCAGGTCAGCACCTTTCATCAATCGGAACAACAGGTAATTCAACGGGTTATCATTTGCATTTTGAGGTGTGGCTTGACGGCGTCCGTGTTAATCCGCTTCCGTACGTTTACAGTCAGTATACCGGTGTTGCAATAAAATATTATTGATGGTGATTTTATGACAGAGGTTGCAGCCGCACTTATATGGGACGGCGACAAATTTATGATATGTCAGAGACCTGCACACAAATCCAACGCTCTTCTGTGGGAATTTGTGGGCGGCAAACTGGAAAAAGGTGAAACAAAAGAAGAAGCACTTGTCCGTGAATGTATGGAAGAGCTCGGTATAATCGTTGCTGTCGGGGACGAGTTTTTCGATATCGTGCACACTTATCCCGATATTACAGTGCATCTCACTCTTTTCAATGCCACTATTAAAGACGGTACACCGAAACTTCTTGAACACAAGGATATCAGATGGATAACTCCTGCAGAAATACCCGGATATAAATTCTGTCCTGCAGATGATGAGATTCTGAAAAGAATTATTGAAAAGGGGAATTAATATGAAAATCTCTACTGAAATAGCTTCTGCGGCAAAAATTGTCGGAGAGGAAAGAGCTGTCCAATACATTGCAGAGGCAGGTTTTGATGCCTGGGATTTTTCAATGTTTGCAATGTGTAAATATGATTGGGAAAAACGAGCACTGTTTGAAAATAATCATCCGTTGGCGTCAAGCAACTATCTGGCATTTGCCAGGAAGTTGAAACAGATTGGGCTTGACAACGGAATTGTCTGCAATCAGTCCCATGCTCCGTTTCCGTCTGCAGTCAGGGAAATACGCTCATATTTCAAGCGTGCAATCGAATGTACAGCAGAAGCCGGCGGTAAGATATGTATAATTCATCCGGAAAATAATAAATCGGCACAGGAAAATGCCGAAATGTATTTTGAATTGTTGCCTTTTGCGAAGGAGCACGGTGTAAAAATTGCAACCGAAAATATGTGGAACTGGGATGACAGTAAGGACGAAAGTTCTTTTGCCGCATGTGCAACTTCGGAGAGCTTCGTTGAACATATTGATGCGGTGAATGACGAATTCTTTGTTGCCTGTCTTGACATCGGTCATGCAGAAATGCGAGGTTCAGGTTCAGGTGACGCTGAAATGATACGTGCACTGGGAAGCCGTCTGCAGGCTCTGCATATTCATGATAACGACAAATGGCATGATTCTCATCAGATACCTTTTTCCATGTCCATTGATTTCAATGCTGTTGTCAGAGCGTTGCAAGATATAGATTACCAAGGGTATTTTACGCTTGAAGCAGACAGATATCTCCATGATTTCAATGAAGAAAACGTTTTTGAAGGTATAAAGAATTTAGCTGCTTCTGCAAAAAAACTTGCTGATATGTTTAAAAAATAATATGATAATAAAAAAAGTGAGAGCCATCAGATGACTCTCACATATTTTTTTGTTCATATTGTTCTTACATGATTTTTCTTTGCAAATGTTTCATCTGACTGAAGCAGATAGACAAAACCTGTAATGACCGAAAGAACAACAGGTATCAGGATGAACGGAGGGTCAAACAAAACATTGAGCACAACAAAAACGGCTGAAAACAGGATTTTAAGAAGTCCTCGGACAATGTTTCTCAGATAAAACTGATTTGCACCGACAATTCCTAAAATCATAGCCAGCACTGCAGCCATGTATCTGCTTTTTACAGGGTGATTGCTTCTCATTCCCCTGAACTTCAGTTTTGTTCCGTAAGCTGTTTCGGGAACTGCAGTTCTGTTTGCCATGTTCACACCTCTTTTTAATTATTTAGCAGAGTAGTTGGGAGCTTCCTTTGTGATATAAACATCGTGAGGATGGCTTTCAACAAGACTTGCACTTGTGATTCTGATGAATTTTGCAGTATTCTGGAGTGTTTCAATATCGGGAGCACCGCAGTAACCCATACCTGATTTTACACCGCCGAGAAGCTGGTAAACAGTGTCTGAAAGAAGTCCCTTGTAAGGAACACGGCCTTCAACACCTTCTGGAACAAGCTTCTTGTTGTTCTGCTGGAAGTATCTGTCACGGCTGCCGCAGTTCATTGCAGCGATTGAGCCCATACCTCTGTATGTCTTGAACTGTCTGCCCTGATAGATTTCTGTTTCACCGGGAGCTTCTTCACAACCTGCAACAAGAGAACCGAGCATAACAACGTTTGCACCTGCAGCAAGAGCCTTGACGATTTCACCTGAATACTTGATACCGCCGTCAGCAATAACGGGAATACCGTGCTTTGCTGCTTCACATGCTGCATCGTAAACTGCTGTAACCTGAGGAACACCGATACCTGCAACAACTCGTGTTGTACAGATTGATCCGGGACCGATACCGACCTTGACTGCGTCTGCACCGGCATCGATAAGTGCCTTTGTTGCTTCTGCAGTTGCAACATTACCTGCAATAAGAGAAATGTCGGGGAATGCTGCCTTGACCTTTGAAACAGCTTTCATAATGCCCTGTGAATGACCGTGTGCTGAGTCAAGAACGAGAACGTCAACATTAGCTTCAACAAGCGCAGCAGCTCTTTCAAGAACATCACCTGTTACGCCGATGGCAGCTGCACAGAGAAGTCTGCCCATTTCGTCACGTGCAGAGTTGGGGTACTGAACAGCCTTTTCAATGTCTTTGATTGTGATGAGACCTTTGAGATAACCCTTGTCATCAACAAGAGGAAGCTTTTCAATCTTATTTTTCATAAGGATTGTCTTTGCTTCTGCAAGAGTTGTACCGATGTGAGAGGTTACAAGGTTTTCCTTTGTCATAACTTCGTTGATGGGTACACTGAAATCTGTCATGAAACGAAGGTCACGGTTTGTGAGAATACCGATGAGCTTTCCGTCATTGTCACAGATGGGTACACCTGAGATTCTGAAGTTGTGCATAAGCTCGTTTGCTTCGTATACATAGTTATCGGGATGAAGGAAGAACGGATCTTTTATAACACCGTTTTCACTTCTTTTTACTTTGTCTATTTCATCTTTCTGCTGTTCGATTGACATATTCTTATGAATAACGCCGATACCGCCTTCACGTGCAATGGCAATAGCCATTCTTGACTCGGTAACAGTATCCATCGCAGCAGTCATAATGGGTGTGTTAAGTGTGATTTTTGATGTAAGCTTTGTGTGCAGGTCAATATCTGCGGGCAGAACGTTACTTTCTGCGGGGATGAGCAGTACATCATCGAAGGTAAGACCTTCTTTTGCGAATTTTGCTGATGTGTCAGCAAGAACTCTGTTGTCAAACATAGTTTCAGGACTCCTCTCACATATATTTTGATACAATATATATATTAAAAGACATTATACAACATTAGTTTGCATTGTTCAACACATTTTAATAAAAAAATAAAAAAATTATGAAAAAAAATAAAAAAGGCTATTGACATCTTGATTAATGTCGTGTAAAATAATAAGCTGTACTATAATGGATAGCTATACGGTTGACGAAAAAGCCTTTATATAATTATAGCACAAAATCCGAAAAAATCAACTTAATTTTTGAGTAATTTTTTTGGTTATTTAATGCATATAGGATCTCCTGAAATCGGGACAAATAAAAGAACGGAGTGATGATTCATGGTCAACGTGAAACCCGTAAAGCAGGGAAGCAGAGAAAGAATGAGCTTCTCCAAAATCAATGAGGTTATGGAAATGCCCAACCTTATTGAAGTGCAGAAGGATTCTTATCAGTGGTTCCTTGACAAGGGCCTGAGGGAAGTATTCAGAGATATCGATGAAATCACAGATTATTCGGGTAATCTGTCACTTGTTTTTGTCAATTACAGAATGGATGACAAACCCAAGTACACGGTAAAAGAATGCAAAGAGCGTGATGCAACTTACGCTGCTCCTCTCAGAGTTACGGCAAGACTTATCAACAAAGAAACCGGCGAAGTCAAAGAGAATGAAGTTTACATGGGTGACTTCCCTCAGATGACCGAAAGCGGTACATTCGTTATCAACGGTGCTGAACGAGTTATTATTTCACAGCTTGTTCGTTCTCCCGGTGTTTATTACGATATGTCCAGAGATAAGACCGGTAAAAAGCTGTTTGCAACAACTGTTATTCCCAACAGAGGTGCATGGCTTGAATACGAAACTGATCAGAACGACGTTTTCTATGTAAGAATTGATAAAACAAGGAAGATCTGTATAACCACATTCATCAGAGCGTTGGGTTGCTTCCTTGAAGATAATATCGTTAATACAAACAGCCAGATCGACGAGTTCTTCGGTTATGATAACAGAATCAAAGCAACATTTGATAAAGACAATACCAAGAACACAGAAGAGGCTCTTCTCGAAGTTTATAAAAAGCTTCGTCCCGGTGAGCCCCCCACAATCGATACTGCAAAGTCTTATCTTGAAGGTCTGTTCTTCGATGAACACCGTTATGACATTTCAAGAGTAGGCAGATACAAATATAATAAGAAGCTCGGCATGGCTGACAGACTTAAATATCAGGTTCTTGCCGAAGCAATCGCTGACCCCTCAACAGGTGAAATCCTTGCTGAGGCAGGCGAAAAGATTTCAAAGGCAAAGGCTTTTGAAATCGAGCAGGCCGGTGTTGATACTGCATATGTAAAGACAGACAGCGAGAAAGTTGTCAAGATCATTTCAACAGGCATGGTTGATATTCTTCCTTATCTTCCCGAAGGTATCACAACAGAAATGCTTGAAGAAATCGGTATAAATGAAAAAGTAAGCTTCAAGGCTCTCAGATCTGTTCTTGATTCATGCGATGACGACAAAGCATCCGTTATGGAAGCTCTTGAGAAGAATTGCGATCTTCTTATTCCCAAGCATATCGTTATTGAGGATATTCTTGCATCAGTCAACTATCTTAACTGTCTGGGCAATGATATCGGTACTCTTGATGATATTGACCACCTTGGTAACAGAAGAATCCGTTCTGTAGGTGAACTTCTTCAGAATCAGGTCCGTATCGGTTTCACAAGAATGGAAAGAGTTGTCAAGGAGAGAATGTCACTCCAGACACAGGAAAGTGACAAGATCACTCCTCAGGCTCTTATCAATATCCGTCCCGTTGTTGCTGCAATCAAGGAATTCTTCGGTTCATCACCCCTTTCACAGTTCATGGACCAGAACAACCCCCTTGCAGAGCTTACACATAAGAGAAGACTCTCAGCTCTCGGCCCCGGCGGTCTTTCCCGTGACCGTGCAGGTTTCGAAGTTCGAGACGTTCACTACTCACACTACGGCCGTATGTGTCCCATTGAGACTCCCGAAGGTCCCAACATCGGTCTTATTTCCTCACTTGCTACATTCGCAAGAATCAACAAATACGGCTTCATAGAGGCTCCCTTCCGCCGTGTTGACAAAGCAACAGGCAGAGTTCTTGAAGAAGTTGAATATATGACAGCTGACGTGGAAGACGAATTCATGGTAGCACAGGCCAACGAGCCTCTTGATGCAGACGGTCACTTCATCAATGAAAGAGTTACAGTCCGTTTCCGTGATGAATTCCGTGAAATCCCCGCTGCAGAAGCAGACTATATGGACGTTTCACCCAAGATGGTTGTTTCTGTTGCAACAGCTATGATTCCTTTCCTTGAAAACGACGACGCAAACCGTGCATTGATGGGATCAAACATGCAGAAGCAGGCAGTGCCCCTTCTCAAGACAGATTCTCCCATTGTCGGTACAGGTATGGAATACAAGGCTGCAGTTGACTCAGGTGTTGCAGTTATCGCAAAGCGTGCAGGTACTGTTACAAAGGTCAGCGCAGATACAATCGAAATTACTGCTGACGACAAGACAGTTGACGTTTATGAGCTTATCAAGTTCATGCGTTCAAACCAGGGTACATGTATCAACCAGAAGCCCATTGTCAGAGTCGGTCAGAGAGTTGAAAAGAAAGACGTTATTGCAGACGGTCCTTCAACATGTGACGGTGAAATTTCACTCGGTAAGAATGCCCTCATCGGTTTCATGACATGGGAAGGCTACAACTACGAAGACGCTGTTCTCCTTAACGAAAAGCTCGTCCGTGATGATGTTTATACATCTATCCATATTGAAGAATACGAAATCGAAGCACGTGATACAAAGCTCGGTGCTGAAGAAATCACAAGAGATATTCCCAACGTAGGTGAAGATGCTCTTAAAGACCTTGACGAAAACGGTATCATCCGTGTCGGTGCAGAGGTTCATTCAGGCGATATTCTTGTAGGTAAGGTTACACCCAAGGGTGAAACAGAGCTTACAAGTGAAGAAAGACTTCTCCGTGCTATTTTCGGTGAAAAGGCAAGAGAAGTAAGAGACACATCTCTCAAAGTTCCTCACGGTGAATACGGTATCGTTGTTGACGTTGAAGTATTCACAAGAGAAAACAGCGATGAAATGAGCCCCGGTGTAAACAAGGTTGTCCGTTGCTACATCGCACAGAAGAGAAAGATTTCTGTCGGTGACAAGATGGCCGGCCGTCACGGTAACAAGGGTGTTGTTTCAAGAATTCTTCCTCAGGAAGATATGCCCTTCCTTCCCGACGGTACTCCTCTTGATATCGTTCTTAACCCCCTCGGTGTTCCTTCCCGAATGAACATCGGACAGGTTCTTGAAGTTACTCTCGGTTATGCTTGTAAGAAGCTTGACTGGAAGATCATGACTCCCGTATTTGACGGTGCTCACGAAGCAGATATCGTTGAATGTCTCAGAGAAGCAGGTATGGCAGAAGACGGTAAGACAGAACTTTACGACGGTCGTACAGGTCAGAAGTTTGACAACAGAGTTACTGTTGGTATTATGTATTACCTTAAACTCCATCACCTTGTTGACGATAAGATTCATGCCCGTTCAACAGGTCCCTACTCAATGGTTACACAGCAGCCCCTCGGTGGTAAAGCACAGTTCGGCGGCCAGCGTTTCGGTGAAATGGAAGTATGGGCACTTGAAGCTTACGGTGCAGCTTATACTCTTCAGGAAATTCTTACTATCAAGTCTGACGATGTTGTCGGTCGTGTTAAAACATATGAAGCAATTGTCAAAGGTCAGAATGTTCCCAAGCCCGGTATTCCCGAGTCATTCAAGGTTCTTATCAAAGAACTTCAGTCCTTGTGTCTTGACGTTAAGGTCCTTGATGAACATGATGAAGAAATTGACCTTAAACAGGACTTTGATGATGACGGTTCAGAATATATTCCTGCAGATACCGGTGAAATCGTAAACGATGTGGAAGGTGCAGAAGGCTTCGGCATTGAAGATGTACCTGAAGACGAGTTCGGTTCATTTGACAGTGATGATGACGAGGATTTCAGTGCAGCTGCACTTGATTCGGAAGATGACGATTTCGGTGATCTTACCGATGATTTCGGCTCTTACCTCGACGGCAACACAGACAGTGACGAATATTGATGATCTGCATTTTTCATATATTATATAAGGAAGAAGGAATCTGTCATGCTTAATGAAAGCAACTATAATGAATTGAACTTCGAATCCATTCAGATAGGGCTTGCTTCTCCCGATACCATCAGAGAGTGGTCATACGGTGAGGTCAAAAAGCCTGAAACAATAAATTACAGAACACTTAAGCCCGAAGCAGGCGGTCTTTACTGTGAACGCATCTTCGGACCCCAGAAGGACTGGGAATGTCACTGCGGACGCTACAAGAGAATCCGTTATAAGGGTAAAGTCTGTGAACGCTGCGGTGTTAAAATCACAAAATCCAAAGTCAGAAGAGAGAGAATGGGACATATCGAACTTGCATGTCCCGTATCTCACATCTGGTATTTCAAAGGTATCCCCTCAAGAATGGGTCTTATACTTGACATCTCTCCCCGTGAACTCGAAAATGTACTTTACTTTGCAAAGTACCTTGTTCTCGAGGTTATGGAAGACGGACTTCCCGTTACTGTAGGTCAGGTTATAGGCGATAAGGAATACGACGATATCATTGAAAAATACGGTGCTGATTCTTTCCGTGCTGCAATGGGTGCAGAGGCTGTCAAGGAGCTTCTTGCAGCTATTGATGTTGAAAAGCTCGGTGAAGAACTCAAGGCTGAACTCGATGATGCAACAGGTCAGAAAAAAGCAAAAGTTCTCAAGAGACTTGAAGTTGTTGAGTCATTCAGAACTTCAGGAAACCGTCCCGAATGGATGATTCTTGATGTACTTCCGGTAATTCCTCCCGATATCAGACCCATGGTTCAGCTTGACGGCGGACGTTTTGCAACATCCGACCTCAATGACCTTTACAGACGTGTTATCAACAGAAATAACCGTCTTGCAAAGCTTCTTGATCTCGGTGCTCCCGAAATTATTGTAAGAAACGAAAAGAGAATGCTTCAGGAAGCTGTCGATGCTCTTATCGATAACGGCAGACGCGGCAGACCTGTCACAGGCGCAAACAACCGTCCTCTCAAATCTCTTTCCGATATGCTTAAAGGTAAGCAGGGTCGTTTCCGTCAGAACCTTCTCGGTAAGCGAGTTGACTATTCAGGCCGTTCAGTTATCGTTGTCGGTCCCGAACTCAAGATCTATCAGTGCGGTCTTCCCAAGGAAATGGCGCTTGAACTCTTCAAACCTTTCGTAATGAAGAGACTTGTTGAACAGGATATAGCTAAAAATATAAAGAGCGCAAGAAAGATGGTGGACAGAGCAGGCACAGAAGTATGGGATGCTCTTGAAATCGCAATCAAAGACCATCCTGTTATGCTTAACCGTGCTCCTACACTTCACAGACTCGGTATTCAGGCATTTGAACCCGTTCTTGTTGAAGGCAGAGCTATCAAGCTTCATCCTCTTGCATGTACAGCTTTCAACGCCGACTTCGACGGTGACCAGATGGCTGTTCACGTACCTCTTTCAGCAGAAGCTCAGGCAGAAGCAAGATTCCTCATGCTCGCTGCCAATAACCTTCTCAAACCCTCAGACGGTAAACCCGTTGCTGTTCCTTCTCAGGACATGGTTCTCGGTTCTTACTATCTTACACTTGCTGTTCCGGGTGCAATTGGTGAAGGCAAAGTGTTCCGTGATGTGAACGAAGCTGTTATGGCTTATGATGAGGGCGATCTTGATCTTCACGCAATGTGTAAGATCAGAATGACAAAAGAACTTGACGGTGTTGAAGTTTCAAGACTTGTTGAAACAACACTCGGCCGCGTTATCTTCAATGAGCCCATTCCTCAGGATCTCGGTATTGTTGACAGAAGCAATCCCGAAAACATGTTTGCTCTTGAAGTTGACTTCCTTGTAAAGAAAAAGGAACTCGGTAAGATTATCGATAAGGCTATCAAAGTCAAGGGTATTCACGAAGCTTCAGAGATTCTTGATAACATCAAGGCTCAGGGCTACAAATATTCAACAAAGAGCGGTATTACAGTATCAGTTTTCGATGCTATAATCCCTGAAAATAAGAAAAAATATCTTGCAGAAGCACAGGAACAGGTTGATAAGATCAATGCTCTTCACAGAAGAGGTCTTGCTTCTGACAAGGATCGTTCAAAGCTTACAATCAGTGCATGGGAAAAATGTACAGCAAAGGTTCAGAGCGAAATCACAGTCGGCCTTGACCAGAGCAACCCCATCTTCATGATGGTTGACTCAGGTGCCCGAGGCAGTACCAACCAGCTCGGTCAGCTCGCAGGTATGCGTGGTCTTATCGCTAACACAGCAGGTAAGACAATCGAAATCCCCATCAGAGCTAACTACCGTGAAGGTCTTAACGTTCTTGAATACTTCATTTCTTCCCGTGGTGCCCGTAAAGGTCTTGCCGATACAGCTCTTCGTACTGCTGACTCAGGTTACCTTACAAGACGTCTTGTTGACGTTTCACAGGATGTTATTATCCGTGAATATGACTGCGGATGCAAGGAAGGTCTTACAGTTTCTGCTATCAGAAATGAAGATAACGGTATCATCGAGCCTCTTGAAGAAAGACTTGAAGGCAGATTCCTTCTCAAGCCCTTCTATCATCCCGAAACAGGCGACCTTCTTGTTGACGATGATCACATGATGACAGATGAAGATGCAAAACTCATTGCATCAACAGGTGTTGAAAGTGTTGATATCAGATCACTTCTTACCTGCCGTTCAAAAGAAGGCGTATGTATCAAGTGCTACGGTAAGAACCTTGCAACAGGTAATACAGTTCAGGTCGGCGAAGCAGTCGGTATCATTGCAGCTCAGTCAATCGGTGAACCCGGTACTCAGCTTACAATGAGAACCTTCCATACCGGTGGTGTTACATCATCAGCCGATATCACACAGGGTCTTCCCAGAGTTGAAGAACTCTTTGAAGCAAGAAAGCCCAAGATTCTTGCAATGCTTTCTGAAATCGAAGGTACTGTATCTTTCGAAGAAATCAAAAAGAATCAGACAACAGTTACAAATGTTGTTGTTACAAACAAGGAAGACCAGAGAAAATATCTTATTCCTTACGATTCAAGAATCTGCGTAATTGAAGGTCAGGAAATCGCAAAAGGTCAGCCCATCACAGACGGTTCAATCAATCCCCATGATGTTCTTGATGTTCTCGGTGTTGATGCTGTTCATAACTACCTCATCAGAGAAGTTCAGCTTGTATACCGTTCACAGGGTGTTGAAATCAACGATAAGCACATCGAAGTTATCGTTCGTCAGATGATGCGTAAGATGAGAATTGTTGATCCCGGTGATACAAATCTTCTTCCCGGTGCATCTGTCGAAAAGGGTGATTTCATTGCTGCAAACGATGAAATCAGTGCAAGAATCGCAGCAGGCGAAGAACTCAGAGAAGCAACCGGTGAATCCGTACTTCTCGGTATCACAAAGGCTTCTCTTGCAACAGATTCATTCCTTTCAGCAGCATCATTCCAGGAAACAACAAGAGTTCTTACAGATGCAGCTATCAAGGGCAAGAAAGATCCTCTCCACGGTCTTAAGGAAAATGTTATTATCGGTAAACTTCTTCCCTCAGGTACAGGTATGAAGTGCTACAACGATGTCGATATTGATGTAGCTGCAGACGATAATACAGGTTCGGTTTACGCATTATAATTAAATCCGATATTCGGCTCTGTTCTCAATTGCGGGCAGAGCCGGAATTCCTTTTCGGTATTTTAAACGAATATTTTATAAAAAATTTGTAAAAAGTGTTGACAGAAAGTGCAATTTGATGTAGAATATTAAATTGCGGGCATAAAAAATGCCATATGTCGACATTTTTGTTTTATGTCACAAAAATCGCTGTTTTTAGGGGTTTTTAATTGTATAATTTCCCCTTTTGATAGAAAACTAAATAAGATAGGAGGAAAAAACTTGCCAACCTTTAATCAGCTCGTTCGTAACGGAAGAAAGGCAGTAGAGAAGAAGTCAAAGTCACCTGCTCTCGGTAAGGGTCTCAACTCAAACCGTAACATCATGACTGACCACAATTCTCCTCAGAAGAGAGGCGTTTGTACTGTTGTTAAAACAGATACACCCAAAAAGCCCAACTCAGCTCTGAGAAAGCTCGCCAGAGTTCGTCTGACAAACGGAATTGAAGTTTCAGCTTACATTCCCGGCGTTGGTCACAATCTTCAGGAACACAGCGTAGTTCTTATTCGTGGCGGCCGTGTTAAGGACCTTCCCGGTGTGCGTTATCACATCATCAGAGGCGTACTTGATACACAGGGCGTTAACGGCAGAATGCAGTCTCGTTCCAAGTACGGAGCAAAAGTTCCGAAAGCAGCTAAGAAGTAATATCTTGACTTAGCAAAAAACATTGTATTTAGGACAAATCTTCTTGCAGGCGAAAGAAAAACTTTCACCAATGCGAGTTTATATATATTATAAACCTCGTTATTGGCGCCACGGGAATTTTGTCACTCGAGTACCTATGATATCATTAATATGAAGGAGGGAAGCGAAGTGCCAAGAAGAGGCAATGTAGCAAAACGTGATGTTTTGCCCGATCCGCTTTACAACTCAAAACTCGTAACACGTCTTATCAATAGTGTTATGTACGACGGTAAAAAAGGTGTTGCTCAGAAGATCGTTTACGACGCTTTTGACATCATCAGAGAAAAAACAGGTGAAGAACCCCTTGAGGTATTTGCAGCAGCAATGGAGAATGTTATGCCCTTGCTCGAAGTAAAAGCTCGCCGTGTAGGTGGCTCAACTTACCAGGTACCCATGGACGTTCGTCCCGAAAGAAGACAGACATTAGGTCTCAGATGGATCACACTTTACGCACGTGGTCGTTCAGAAAGAACAATGAAAGAACGTCTTGCTGGCGAAATCATGGATGCTAAGAACGAACAGGGTTCAGCATTCAAGAAGCGTGAAGATACACACAAGATGGCAGAAGCTAACAAGGCTTTCTCACATTTCCGTTGGTAATTCCATCGCTATTTTCCATTTACATTTTTGGAGGTTAATATGCCAAGGCAGGTTTCACTTGAATTAACAAGAAACATCGGTATCATGGCTCACATCGATGCCGGTAAGACAACCACAACTGAGCGTATTCTGTATTACACAGGTGTTAACCGTAAACTCGGTGAAACACACGATGGTTCTGCAACAATGGACTGGATGGCACAGGAGCAGGAAAGAGGTATCACAATTACTTCTGCTGCTACAACATGCTTCTGGACCAAGAAGGATGATCCCGCTCAGAACAAATACAGAATCAACATCATCGACACTCCCGGTCACGTTGACTTCACAGTAGAAGTTCAGCGTTCACTCCGTGTTCTTGACGGTTCAGTTACAGTTCTCTGTGCTAAGGGTGGCGTTGAACCTCAGTCTGAAACAGTTTGGCGTCAGGCTGATGAATACAAAGTTCCAAGAATGGTATATGTCAATAAAATGGACATTATGGGTGCAAACTTCTATAATGTTCTTGATATGATGAAGGACAGACTTAAGTGTAATGCTGTTCCCATCCAGCTCCCCATCGGTGCTGAGTCAGAATTCAGAGGCATCATTGACCTTGTTGAAATGACTGCTGATGTATATTATGACGATATGGGTCTTGATATGCGTGTTGAGGAAATCCCCGCAGACATGCAGGAAATCGCTCAGAAGTATCATGATGAACTCGTTGAAGCTGTTGCTTCAATGGATGAAGAACTCATGGAAAAATTCTTTGAGGAAGGCGAACTTTCCAAGGACGAAATCAAGAGCTGCATCAGAAAAGCAACAATCGCTAATGAAATGGTTCCCGTTGTCTGCGGTACTTCATACCGTAACAAGGGTGTTCAGAAGCTTCTTGATGCTGTTATTGACTATATGCCCGCTCCCACAGACATTGAGGACGTTAAGGGTATAAATCCCGATACAGAAGAAGAGGAAACTCGTCTTTCATCAGACGATGAACCCTTCGCAGCTCTCGCATTCAAAATTGCAACAGACCCCTTCGTAGGAAAGCTCTGCTACTTCCGCGTATACTCAGGTATGGCTGTTGCAGGTACAACTGCATTCAACTCAACAAAGGGTAAGAGCGAAAGACTCGGTCGTATCCTTCAGATGCACGCAAACCACAGACAGGAAATTGATACCTGCTATGCAGGTGATATTGCTGCTGTTGTCGGTGTTAAGAATACAACAACAGGTGACACTCTCTGTGACGAAAATCATCCCATTATCCTTGAATCAATGAACTTCCCCGAGCCCGTTATCCGTGTTGCTATCGAGCCCAAAACACGTGCAGGTCAGGAAAAAATGGGTATCTCTCTTGCAAAGCTTGCAGAAGAAGATCCCACATTCAAGTTCTACACAGATCAGGAAACAGGCCAGACTATCATCGCAGGTATGGGTGAACTTCATCTTGAAATCATCGTAGACAGACTTCTCCGTGAATTCAAAGTTGAAGCTAATGTCGGTAATCCCCAGGTTGCTTACCGTGAAACAATCACTAAGGAAGCTTCTGTTGATACCAAGTACTCCAAGCAGTCCGGTGGTCACGGTCAGTACGGTCATTGTAAGATGCGTATTGAGCCCAATCCCGGCAAAGGCTTCGAGTTCGTCAGCGAAGTTGTTGGTGGTGCTATTCCCAAGGAATACATTCCCGCTATCGAACAGGGTGTCAAGGGCGCAATGCAGAACGGTGTTCTCGCAGGTTACAACGTTGTTGACGTCAAGTGCGTAGTATTTGACGGTTCATATCATGAAGTTGACTCTTCAGAAATGGCTTTCAAGATGGTTGGTTCAATGGCTTTCAAAGAAGCTATGCAGAAGGCAGCTCCCGTTCTTATGGAGCCCATCATGAACATTTCTGTTATCACTCCCGACGATTATATCGGTGATGTTCTCGGTGATATCACAGCTCGTCGTGGTATGATGAAGAAGATGGAACAGCGTAACGGCGGCGTTCAGCAGATCGACGCAACTGTACCTCTTGCATCAATGTTCGGTTATGCAACTGACCTTCGTTCAAAGACACAGGGCCGTGGTCAGTATGTAATGGAACCCGGCACATACGATCAGGTTCCCAAGTCAATTGCTGATGCTGTTATCGGCAGCAGAAAAGGCTAATTAAATTTTCAAAACTACTTGAAATTATTTGCATTTACTGTTACAATAGAAAAGTAAATTTATTCCCAATTACTAAGGAGGAAATTAAAATGGCAAAAGCTAAGTTCGAAAGAACCAAACCCCATGTTAACATTGGTACTATCGGTCACGTTGACCACGGTAAGACAACTCTTACAGCTGCTATCACAAAGACTCTCGCATCAAAGGGTCAGGCTGACTTCGTTGATTATGCAAACATCGATAAGGCTCCCGAAGAAAGAGAACGTGGTATCACAATCAACACAGCTCACGTTGAGTACGAGACAGAATCACGTCACTATGCACACGTTGACTGCCCCGGCCATGCTGACTATATCAAGAACATGATCACAGGTGCTGCACAGATGGACGGTGCTATCCTTGT
>JAFXLD010000031.1 GCA_017531385.1 Clostridia bacterium | reverse complement strand
TGCTATCTCTGATAAATTATATTTTTCATTAAGCTGTATGTGGAAATCATAAGGTTGAATAATTTTATCAAGCTCTGTTTCTGCAAGCTCTGTTTTCTCCGACGCCATATCCTTAATGCATACAGGCTCTCTTAACAGCTCCTTTTCATAATCCATTTCAGAAACAAATTCAGAATATTTTTCACTACAGTGTATAAACGAAATGGCAGAGGTAACCGAAGTCCGAAGAATCTGTCGCAACAAATTAAAATCTGCTGTTCGCAAGGGTGATGAAAAGGAAATCGCAGAAATCAAAGATACCATTAGTCTATTTTCCGAAAGGTTGAAAATTCTTCGTAAGGATATTAACACCTGCGAAAGAATTGAAAAATCAGAGTCTGATGTGGAAATCAAAATAGGCAAAATTCTTGAAATCGAACAGCAACAGAAAAATAAAACACAAAACAGAAACCGTGGCTATTCACGGGATGCAAGATAAGGAGGAATGTTATTGAATATTTTTAAAAGAATAAAAGAATTTATCATATCTCTATTGAATGATACTCATGGAGAGATTTTAAGTGCTGATGACAGTGTTTATGTTATCAACGGTGTTCGTTATGTAGTTTCAACCCGTTTCAGCACTAATGGTGCAAGATATATTCCGTATGTGCTTAGAGGGCAAAGGTAACGAAACCATTGCACGAATCCTGCAGGAACGAAAGGTGTTAATCCCGATGGCGTATTGGAGAGAAAAAGGACTTGGCAGAGGTGGAAAGAAAGCACAACCCAATCCGTACAAATGGTGTAAATCCACCATAGCAAAGATACTTGCTCAACAAGAATACTGCGGTGATGTAATCAACTTCAAGACCTATTCAAAGTCATTCAAGAACAAAGCTCGTATTCCTAACCCCGAAGAAAATTGGGCGGTGTTCAAGAATGTTCACGAGCCGATAATTGATCGTGAAACCTTTGAAGCGGTACAGAAGCTCACCAAGAAAACCAAACGCCGAGCACCGAAAGCGGATAATGCTCCAAAGAATATGTTTTGTGATTTGCTCTACTGTGCTGATTGCGGTAGCAAGTTGTGGTCGCACGTAAACACCATAAACAAGGATATTCAATATTTCAGCTGCTCCAATTACAAGGTGGATACAAGAGGAACTTGTGAAACACGGCACTATATCCGAGCTGATGCCATAGAACAAGTGGTAATGCTTGAACTAAAGCGAATGGCAAGGTTCTTACAGAGCGATGAGGAAGCATTTGCAGACCTACTTGCACAAAAGACACAAAAGGATATTATCAATGAGCAAAAAGCCTTACAAGGCGAACTACAACGCTGTACGGCACGAAACCAAAAGGTTGCCGAGCTTTACGAAAAGCTATATGAGGACAATGTTTCGGGCAAGGTAACGGATGAATGGTTTATGCAGTTATCCCACAAATACGAAGTGGAGCGTATGGAGCTAAAAACCAAGATTGCAGCCCTGAACGAGAGGATAAATAATCTCGGTACTATGCAACAGAATAAAGACCGATTTATCAATGCCATCCGAAGATTTATGGAAATGCAAAAACTGACTGCACCGCTTCTTCGGGAACTCATAGACGAGATAACAGTTTATGAAACCGAAGGTGTTGGTAAAAGCCGCAGTCAGAGGATTATGATCCATTACAAATTCATTGGGTATATTGAGATACCCGAATGCGGAAGTAATTACAAGGTAGACACACGAAAAGGTGTAGCCGTCGAGTATATTACTAAATCCGCATAAAACAAAAGAGCAGGCTTCAAAACCTGCTCCATACATAGCGAAGAAACTCGAAATTACAAAAAAATCGAGTGTCCATAACTAAAATCCGTTATGAACACTCGATATGGTCCGAGTGGCGAGACTTGAACTCACGGCCTCTTGACCCCCAGTCAAGCGCGCTCCCAACTGCGCCACACCCGGATGTTCGGAACGTTCAATATAATACCACATTATTTCAGATTTTGCAAGCCTTTTTTGTAATTTTTTTAATATTTTTTGATATTTTTTTAAACTGCTTGACTTTCGGGTCTACATTATGTAGAATAAAGATGCAGTCTACATCGTGTAGAATAATTTTGGAGGTGTTTTTTATGAGTGAATTACAGATGGGTGTTATCGAGTCCCGTTTTGCTGATATTATATGGCAGAATGAGCCTGTTGCCACAACCGAGCTTGTTAAATTGAGTGAAAACGAACTTAAATGGAAGAAAACAACCACTTATACGGTTCTGAAAAGACTCTGTGACAAAGGAATTTTTCAGAACAATAAAGGTACGGTGACTTCGATTATTTCAAAAAACGAGTTTTACTCGGTGCAGAGCGAAAAATTCGTCGATGAAACATTCGGCGGTTCTCTGCCTGCATTTTTAGCGGCATTCACAGCGAGGAAATCACTCTCACGGGAGGAAATTGCCGAACTTCGCAGAATGGTTGCAGATTTTGAGGAGGAATAAATATGACTGATTTATTTATATCTCTTTTCAATATGAGTATAACCGCCAGCTGGCTTGTGTTGGCTGTGGTGGTGCTCAGATTGCTTCTTAAAAAAGCACCTAAATGGATAAATGCCGTACTGTGGGCATTTGTGGGCTTCCGTCTTGTCTGTCCGTTCTCTTTTGAGAGTATTTTCAGTCTTGTTCCAAGCACCGAAACTGTTCCTGCGGATATCGTTTATTCATCTTCACCTGCAATACACAGCGGAATACCTGCACTTAACAGCACGATAAATCCCATTATATCAGAGACCTTTGCACCTGATGTCACAAACAGTGTAAATCCTTTGCAGGTTGGCCTTTTCGTGGTTGTGATTGTATGGCTTAGCGGCATTTTTGCAATGCTGATTTATTCGGGAATAAGCTATATTCGTCTGAATCGCAAAGTCCGTGAAGGTGTTGTGATGAAAGACAATATATGGCTTTGCGACAGAATTGATACGCCATTTATTCTCGGGCTTTTCAGACCTCGGATTTTTCTGCCGTCGGGCATGTCTGAGAGTGATATGGACTATGTCATCGCACACGAAAAAGCACATCTCAGACGCCGTGACCACTGGTGGAAGCCGTTGGGATTTATACTTCTGACTGTCTATTGGTTCAATCCCGTGATGTGGCTTGCATATATTCTTCTTTGCCGAGATATTGAGCTTGCCTGTGACGAAAAAGTCATAAAAGAAATGGGCACGGACATAAAAAAATCCTATTCCGAAGCACTTATCAACTGCAGTGTGTCAAGACGCACAATTTCAGCCTGTCCTCTTGCATTCGGCGAAACAGGCGTAAAGGACAGAATAAAGTCCGTCCTCAGCTACAAAAAACCTGCATTGTGGATTATCATTATTGCGGTCATTTCGTGTATTGTTGTGGGTGTGTGTTTCCTGACAAATCCGAAACCTGAACTTAAAGACAGCAATCCCGAGCTTGATAGAGCTGTTTCTCAAGCAATTTTTGAAATCAATTCGTCAAGGGAGCTTTACAATACGGAATGTGTTGCAGAGGGACATATAATATACGGTTATGAAGAAGAGGGGGACAATGTCACCGTTTATCTTCAGGAGGAATTTGCCGGTTTCGGCTTCAAGAACGGCTATTTCATGGAGCAGACGGGACATTGCACACCTGCAGTTTTCACTTTTGTAAAAAATGATGACGGCTATATACTGACTGATCATAAATATGTAATGCCCGGTGAAGGTTACGGAGATTCAATAAGAGAAATGTTTCCCAAAAAGTATCAGTCACGCGTACTTGATCCTACTGAAAAAGACAATGCTGATATGTGGGCACAGTGTGTTGCCTATGCGAAAGACTATCTTGAAAAAATCGGCAGAAAGGCTGAAGTCTGTCATTACAGCGAAGTACCTCATGTCATGCTGACGGATGTGGGTGTATCTGTCGAGATTTCAAACAAAATTCTTGAGAATAACACACTCAGTTGTTTTGATGCAGACATCGGCAATTACGAAACACTTGAAAACGGTGTGAGATTCGTTTACCGTACAGATTTTGACAAAGAAAAAAATCTGATTATCTATACAAGGGAAATTTATGCGACGGGTGAAATCACACAGAAAATTGAACTGGATGCCGCAACGGGCAGATTCATTTCAAACAATACTTATGACTGTGAACTGCCCGAGCCTGAGACTGACTTCTACGGCAGTATTTATACCGATAAATATGAGCATCTTGATAAGCTTGATTATATGACTGCGGGCAAAGTTGTGAAAGAAATGTCGGATAAATACAGTATAACTGCTATTCATTATCCCAAAAGCGATGAAAGCGAATCGGCAATTCTTGTGGGTGAAGCATATTGTAATGAAGCAGCATATTTTCTTAATCATGTCAACTGGAAAAGAAGTTCAGCGCCCATAAACCCGCTTTCATCTCCCGGCTCAGTTGAGTTTGTGATTGATGAAAATTACAGAGTAACCGTTTATGCACGAAAAAAAGGCTCTCTGTTTGCCTATGCGACTGTAAAGTCTGAAGATGAAATAAGATACTATCACGCATCATACGGCGATTACAAGGATGCTGCGGCTATTCTGCATTCTCCCGAAAACATTTCTGAAACATCTGTTGAGTGGACTTACAGTCCGTATATGAGTGCAACATGGCACGGATTTTTCACTGTTGATTTCAATCTGGATTACACACACATAGTCACATCGTGTAAAAACGGTAAAATGGTAAACCTTGATACGGAAAAGCAACCCCGACGTAAATCTATGAGATTTGAAAAGGGTGAAAAAGTATACTGGGAACCCGATTATGATGTTTTAGAACATGAGGATTATACTGCCGAAGTAAATTTTACGGTATATAACGAAAAAGAAAAGCTTTATTCCGGCATTATAAAGTTAATCTGTGTTGAACGCACTCAGTCGGCTGTGTTTAAAGTATTTATGCAGGATTCTGACGGACTTGTTCTTACGCAGGGAGATATGGGAGCGTATATTATTAAAAAGGAAAATTTCTCGATTGCACCTGTTTCAGGACATATTGAGTATTTATACTCAAATGAGCATGACGCATCTTATCTTTCACTGAATCCTGATACAAAACAAGCCATATTCAGTCTGTCAAGGCTTAGCAGTAACATTATTGAGGGTACATATCAGGACTATATTGACAGAATTTTTATTCTTTCAAACGACAAAAAGCAAAAATATATATTCAGGAAAAAGGATTCTGATCTGATTTTTTCTGCTGACGAATCAACTCCCGTGCCCGAATATAAATACTCAACAGATGGGAAGCCTGTGCCCTGTGTGCCTGACGGTGCTGTTTTTGAATATCTCGGATATAAAAAAGGATATATAGATAAAACAACAACCGATATTGACGGTGACGGAATAAAGGAAGACTGTATTCTCGGCTACGGACCAACCTCGGGACTGTTTACGGTGACATTTTCTGTCTATGAGAACGGTTATATCGAATATTTCAATATTTTCAACAGTCCTGTTTCTGAAATACAGTTCGGTGCTGACAATAATGGGAATGTTGTCATCAAAGGCAAGGCATTTTCCGATTTTGATAATATTGGTTATGCTGTGTATGAAATAAGCATAAAAGACGGCAATATTGTTCTCGGCTCAGGTGACAGCATGATGGCATACTGGGGTAAACAAGGTCTCGACTCCCCTTACGCTCCGAAATGATAATTTACAGCAGAAAAACACCCGAAGCTTGATGAGCAGGGTTAATAAGGACAGAAAAAGAGGTAATACGGCTAAAAACCGTGTTACCTCTCATTTTTTATATATTGCACATTCCATGGCAGTGTGCCTGATAGTTTAAGTGATATTCTGCCTGACGGCAGAGTGATATTATTGCTTTGGCAATAGTTTTATTGAAACCTGCGGTTTCAGTGTTATTTTATCCGCAGTAAAACTTGCGAAGCAAATAAAACTGTGCATAGCACAATAAAACTGCGAAGCAATAAAACTCGCCGTAAGGCGAATAAAACTGCCGAGTGTCCTTACGGACACTCGGCTAATGCCTCGGGTGTTTATGCTTATACATAATTAACTATTAATCCAGAAAGTCACGGAGCTTTTTGCTTCTGCCGGGATGACGAAGCTTTCTGAGAGCTTTTGCCTCGATCTGACGGATTCTTTCTCTTGTAACATTGAACTCAGCACCGACTTCCTCAAGTGTCTTGGGATGTCCGTCTTCAAGTCCGAAACGGAGAGTGAGAACCTTTGCTTCTCTGGGAGTGAGAGTTTTAAGAACAGAATTAAGTGCCTCTTTAAGAAGAAGCTGTGATGCTGCATCTGCAGGTGCAAGTGCGTCTTCATCGGGGATGAAATCGCCGAGATGGCTGTCTTCCTCTTCACCGATGGGTGTTTCGAGTGAAACGGGTTCCTGCGCAACTCTGAGAATCTCACGGACCTTTTCAACGCTCATGCCAAGCTCTGCCGCAATTTCTTCTGCAGTAGGCTCTCTGCCGTTCTTGTGAAGAAGCAGGCTGTTTGTCTTCTTGACCTTGTTGATGGTTTCAACCATGTGAACGGGGATACGGATTGTTCTTGCCTGGTCTGCAATAGCTCTTGTGATAGCCTGTCTTATCCACCATGTTGCATATGTTGAGAACTTGAAGCCCTTTGTATAGTCGAACTTTTCAACAGCCTTTATAAGACCGAGATTGCCTTCCTGAATAAGATCAAGGAACTGCATTCCTCTGCCGCCGTAACGCTTTGCAATGCTTACAACAAGACGGAGATTTGCTTCCTCAAGACGTCTTTTTGCTTCAGGGTCATCATGTGCAATTCTCATGGCAAGGTCGATTTCTTCCTCTGCTGTAAGAAGAGGAACTTTACCGATCTCTTTAAGATAAACCTTGACAGGGTCATCCATCTGAATATTCTTGACGTCGGAATCGTCAACGTCGATTTCTGCTGACTTGCCGATATCACTTTCATCAAAATCAAGAGCATCAAGCATAACATCGGACATATCGTCAACAATCTCGATATTGTTGCTTTCAACCATCTCATAGAACTTATCAAGCTCTTCGATGTCGAAATCGATATCAAGTATCGCAGAGTCGATTTCCTGTGTTGTCAGCTTGCCTGTCTGCTTGCCTTTCTCAATGAGTCGGGCAAATACATTCTTTTTTTCTGTGTTTTCCATATCTTTTCACCTATCTTTATTTATTCCTGTTTTTTAAACTGTGAAAACCACTCATCATCAGTCATTCCTGCGGGATTTTTCGCTTCCCTTTCACGTCTTTCATCCTTCATTCTTTTTATACAGTCAAGACATTCCTGCGCAGTATTCCCGAGCTTTTCACGCATTGATTCAAGCCTTACAAGATAACCGATTTCTTCATCGGAAAGTTCCGATGCGAAATATGTAATTTCAATCGGTCTGTGTTGCTCGATATGACTTGCGATGACTTTGTATATCCTGAGATTAAGCTCCGTGGCAAAATCGTCATCACTGACATTATCCTTGATTTTAGAATAAAAATCGGGATTGTGCAGAAGCGACGCAATAAGTGTTTCCTCCGCTTTTGCAGCGACTAGATGTTTCTGCCGTTCGGGATTAACCTTTTTCAGCGCTTCATCATTAAATGTGGCAGCGTTTGCAAAATTATCTCTTGTTTCACGCCGTGTGCGTTGCTTCGATTTCTTTTCAATCTGAATCACAATGGCTTCCTTGGAAACCCCCAACTGCCCCGAAAGTTTTGACGCATAAACATCCCACTGAATCGGATTGCGGATTTTTGATAAAATGTCGACTGCTCTTTCAAGGTATGCAACCTTGCCGTCCGATGTCTGCAAATCAAATCCTTGCTGTGCCCGCTGAAGGTCGAATTCCACGTCACCCACCGCAGATGAAAGAATCTGCCGCATTTTGTCTTTTCCGTATTTTTTTATAATCTCGTCAGGATCTTTACCGCCCTGCAGTCTTGCAACCCTTATTCTAAGAGGCGTTCTTGACAAAATACCGATAGCCTTCCGTGTAGCGTTCTGTCCCGCTTCGTCGTTATCATACGACAATATGACTTCTTCTGCGTATTTTGATAAAAGTTTCGCCTGCTCAGGTGTAAAGGCTGTGCCCAGACCTGCAACTGCGTTCTCAAATCCTGCCTGATGATAAGCTATAACATCCATGTAACCCTCACAAAGAATAAGGGTTTTATCAGAACCTCTTTTTGCAAAGTTCAGAGCAAAAACGCCCTGACTTTTCTTATATACCAAAGTGTCCGAGGTGTTGACATACTTTGGTTTTGAATCGTCGAGAACTCGTCCGCCGAATGCGATTACGCTTCCCTTTACATCAATTATGGGAAACATCGCTCTGTTGCGGAAAGTATCAATGATATAACCTTTCTGCGTTTTCTTCGCAAGGTCTGCCGCAACAAGCTCCTGCTCTGAGTAGCCCTTTGACTTCATGTGCCTGAGCAGTCCGTCCCATTTATCCGGAGCAAAGCCCAGACCGAAATGACGGATTGTTTCCATTGAAAGGCCTCGTGAGAGGAAATAGTCAAGTCCTGTTTTTCCTTCGGGAGTAAAAAGGCTGTTGTGGAAGAATCTTGCAGCTTCACGGTTGGCATCATACATTCTGCGTTTCATCTTTGCCACACCGTCATCGTATCCGTCTGCAGGAAGTGCAAGACCGCTGCGATCCGCAAGCATCGTCACGGCTTCTGTGTAATCAAGATTTTCGATATTTTTTATAAATGTAATCGCATCTCCGCCTGAGCCGCAGCCGAAGCAGTAATACGACTGAGTGTTGATATAAACGGTAAACGAAGGAGTTTTCTCATTGTGAAACGGACAAAGGCCCGTAGCAAGAGAGCCCCTTACACGCAGATCAACATAAGGGGATATGACATCAACAATATCATTTCTGTCCCGTACTTCAGACAGAAATTCATCACTGAAACGCATACTTTTTCCCCCTTCATTTATTATATACTCTTTATAATGTTAAAATCCTTGTATTTTTTTATATTTTTTTATTCATTTGCTGTTTTTATTCAATTTCTGCATATTTTTCACATATTTTTACCGCAGAAAACTTTCCGAAGCTCGAATCAACAAGTTTTGCCTCAAAAAGAGGCTCATTTGCTTTCGGCAGATAAAACTTAACGGTCACATTTTCACCGAAATCGGTGTCTTCCGTAATTCCTCCGTATTCGGGTATAAGCGATGTCAGTCTGCCGTAAAAATTATAGTCGCAGGTGACACTCATAACAGAGCAGACACTCATTTTTATTATCCCTGCAGCATCAACTGCAATTTTTGATGTATGGGAATAGGCTCTTACAAGTCCGCCTGCACCAAGAAGCACACCGCCGAAATACCGTGTCGCAACAACAACACAGTCGGTGATATTTTCTTTTAAAAGCACGTCAAGAACAGGCACGCCTGCCGTTCCCGACGGTTCTCCGTCATCAGAATAACGTCTTGCCTGCCCTTCTCTGAGTACATACGCATAAACATTATGTGTAGCATCCCAGTGCTTTGCACGGATGGAATTTATGAAATCCATCGCTTCATCCTGTGTTGTGACAGGCTTTGCATAACCGATAAACCTGGAACGCTTTTCTATGAATTCATCGATTGCTTCTTTTCTGAGTGTCAGATAATCGGACATAAATTCTCCTTACAAACAGTAATTTGTCGGTATAGTGAGGAGTGAGGAATGAGGAGTTTATGAAGGGGCTTTGCCTCTTACCCTTTTTTAGAGCATAGCGGAACAAGTGCGTAGCACTTCCGACACTCCTAACTCCTAACTTCTAACTCCTTACTTGTTCGACAAATCCTGATTTACTAAATCACATACGACAAAAAGCGGCACCGTGTACCAGTGCCGTTTCGCAATTCAAATAAATTACTTATCAAGATTGTAACGCTTCTTGAATCTGTCAACACGTCCGCCTGTATCAACAAGCTTCTGCTTACCTGTGAAGAAAGGATGGCACTTTGAGCAGATATCAACACGAAGACCTTCCTTTGCTGAGCCTGTTTCATAAACAGCACCACATGCACACTTTATCTGTGTCTGGTTATAATTAGGATGAATACCCTCTTTCATTTTGGTTCACCTCTTTCAATCATTTACATAACGGATGTATTGTATCACAAAGGAGCAAGAAATGCAACAATTATTTTAATTTTTTTTCTTTTTTTTCGCAGATTTCTAAAAAACATTTACTGCCCGGAATATAAAATTTTCCGTTTTAACAAAAGTTTTGCAAAAATCGCTTAAAAATTGTTGACAAATCACAAAAAATGTATTATACTACAATGTACATATTGATATATTTAAAGAGGTTTTTCATGACCGATAAAGAAAAAATCAGTAATTTCACCGCTTTTTCAGATGAAGAGCTTATCACACTCATCAGAAACGGTTTCAGCGGAGCCTTCGATGAGCTGGCAGGCAGATTCAGAAAAACTGTTTCCGCTTTATCGGGAAGTTACTATTCTGAATCACTCACAAAGGATGATTGGTTTCAGGAAGGAATGATCGGCTTCATTCTTGCGGTGCGGACTTTTGATGAATCAAAAAAGGTTTCGTTTGCAACATACGCGTCGGTCTGCATTTCAAACAAACTGCGTTCCGCATGGAAAAAAGCAAACAGCTCCGCAAACACACCTCTGAATGATTCAATTGTATTTGATGATTCTACCGTTCCGCCGGAAAAATCTCCGGAAGAGAACTACATAGAAACAGAAAACTATCGGTTTTTTACAGAAAGTTTTTTAAATGCGCTCTCAGAAACCGAAAAAAAAGTTATTTCTTATTATCTTGCAGGGTACAGTTATGCAGAAGTGGCAAAAAAGCTGGGCATGACAGAAAAATCCGTTGACAATGCCCTGTACAGAGTAAAAGAAAAACTGAAAAAAGCGTTAAAAATGTAAACTGTCCGTGCAAACGGTGGTTATAAATGTCCTATACTTCTAAAGGAGCAAGGCAAATAAAAACAAGCGAGGTACTGATACTTATGTACGAAGACAAAACTTTAGTCTGCAAGGATTGCGGAAACGAATTTATTTTTACCGCAGGCGAGCAGGAATTCTATGCTGAAAAAGGCTTTGAAAATGAGCCCCAGCGTTGCAGAGAATGCCGTCAGGCACGTAAAGCAAACAGAAACGGGGAACGCAAGTTCTATACTGCTGTTTGCAGAGAATGCGGCGGAGAAGCAAGAGTTCCCTTCGAGCCCACAAGCGACAAAGGCGTTCTTTGCTCCGCATGCTTTGAAAAATCAAAGTCAGCTGAATAATTGAACATATTTATCAAAAAAACGGGATTGCTTCGGCAATCCTTTTTTTATTTTTGTCTTTGCTGAAGAGACAACAAAAACAGCGAACGGGGCAATCTGCTCCGTTCGGCTTTTTATAATTTACTTTACTGACAGTAATATTGAGTATTACCCTTTTTTCACTGTTACAACCGTGTAACAGCAGTTATGTTCAGAATAATCACATGTTCATCTCTTTATTTCTGAAATGAAGCTCACGCATTCCCTCAACCTCGTCACATACAGCCTTTAGATTACAGGTATCACAATCAAAACTGACCGTATTCATAACATGATTGAGAGTTTTTGTTATGTCATTGCTTTTTTCTGCAATGCGGAAAAAAGCATCATAATCAGCATCGGGTACAGTCACGAAAATTATTTTTACTCCCCTGACAGCCTCAATCTCCTTGTATTTATTAATCATAAGCTTACCGACACTCTCAAAACTGATTCCGTTTTTCAATGCTGACTTTGCAACACGCACAGATTCTTTATGAGAAGAAGATGCAGTTCTTATCATATAACCTTCGGGAAAAACATGATACTTGACATATTCAATTTTTCTTATCAGGTTATATGCTTTCTGTTCATCTTCAACATCATCGGTCTGAATAATTGATATTCTTGCAAATTTACGGTTACCGCTGATTTCTGAAAGCTCATCACCCGCAACGATTATCCTGTCCTGAATATCAGACGAAGTCACAAGACTTATACCGGCACCGCTGAGTTCATAAGCCGTGTCACGCTGAAGAATAACCTGACTGTATCCCGTGTCACTACGGGCTTCTGATTTGTCAGGAGAATATTCAATCTGACGATACTTTGAAATGACAGAGAGGCTGTCATTTATCAGAGAATCAAAAAAATTCATCAAAGTTTCTTTTCCCTTTTCATAGCATCGTAATGTTTCTGAAGCAGGTCATAAACAACACGTACAAGCTTCATATCGAGATTGAACCAGTAAATTGCAAATGTCAGAAGAAAAAGACCGACAATAACTGCAAGTATTATAAGAAAAACTTCCATATCAATTCACCTTTGCAAGACCCTTCTGACGGGCATATTCAGCCGCACCGAGAGCACCCATAAGCTGGGGGTCAGTCTTGAGTTCAACAACCTTGATTTTAAGCACTTTTTCAATTGCTTTTTTGAGACCATCATTTTTTGCGCAACCGCCTGTCAGAGTGATACTGTTTGTAGCACCTGCTTT
Source organism: Clostridia bacterium (assembly GCA_017531385.1). GTDB lineage: Bacteria > Bacillota > Clostridia > Oscillospirales > Acutalibacteraceae > UBA1081. Next base: position 23,723 of record JAFXLD010000031.1, on the reverse strand, counting down.
TTTAGCCATAACAAAACATCTTTTTGCAACTGCAAGCTGAATACCTGCCGCAATTTCATCCATAGGTTTACCTTCACCCACAAGTGAAATAACCTCACTTTCTGCAAAAACAGTACACTGTGCAGTGATGGGAATTGTATTTTTAGCATTCAATGACAGCTTTGAGAATTCGGGTAAAGTCATTTCAAAAGCATTTGCCATAGCTTCATAGAATCTGCCTGTACCTGCAGCACATTTATCGTTCATTGCAAAGTTTTTTACCGTGCCGTCAGTGTCGATTGAAATACCCTTTACATCCTGACCGCCGATATCGATAATCGCCTTTACTTCGGGATTTGTAACATGAACACCCATAGCGTGACAGCTGATTTCAGAAATATTTTCATCAGCAAAAGGAACCTTATTTCTGCCGTAACCGGTACCGATAAGATATGTAAGATCCTCGGCTGAATTCAGACTATCAACCTGAGCTATAGCATCGTTAAGTGCAATCTGAGCACTTGCAACTGGATTTATTTTACTTCTGTTGGTAACATTTGCAACAATGTTTCCGTTTTCATCAAGAATAACACATTTTGTATATGTTGAGCCAACATCACAACCGCCAAAATATTTCATAATTCATTATCTCCTTTTTTTATTTACCAAGCTAAATCGTCTTCAAAATCAAGAAGTGAAGCATCAAGAGGTTCTTCCTGAAGAACAGTCTGCATATATTTATTTACCTGTTCACGCATATCACGTCGTGAAATTGTTCTCGGGTCCATAAGGTCCTGCTGCACCCAGATAAAATTGACATTACGCTCTCTTGCCTGATCGTCAAAAATACCAGACAGACCGTCCATTCCCTTACAGGAAATCTGGTCATACATAATAACCGTGTCTGCATTGTATTCTTCAACGATTCTCCACAGCTCGTCAACGACGTTTTTGTATCCGCCCTTTGTGTGTTTACGCATAATGGAACGCTGGTATGTCTTCGCAAGGTCTCTGAGCGACTGCTCTTTATCCTCTGTGTCAATTTCAAGATATGAAATCATCGTTTCCATATCCATAACGACATTGATACCCCAGCAGTTTTCAAGCCAGTTTGCAAATGATGTGTAGTAGTTTGCGGGACAGCTCCACACAACGGCTCTGTGACGCATTTCCTTTGATACGGGAGTTTTCTTCTCGTATGCTTTCATCATTATTTTATTGACCTTTTCGTCAACTTTAAGGAATCTTTCATTTGTGCCACCTGAAAGATTGAAATAGAAAATTCTGTAAAGCCAGAAGCAGGCACCTGTCATCTGCGGATAGGGTGTTTTGTTTATATCCCACTTCTGTCTTTCATATTCAAGCTGCTTATTGTAGTCTTTCATTCTTCTGAAATATTCATCCCAGTCGAACTTTTCACCTGTCTGTTTTTCAATAAAAGCAATAAGTGATTTTATTTCCTCAACAGCATATTCCTGAACATCATCACCGTCATAACGAAGAGGTACACCGAAAAAGTGTGTGGGAAGATTGATTCTTCTGTCAAGGAATGATGAGTTCATGATTGAGCCGTCACAGGGCATATTTGTACCAATCATACAACAACCGATTTTCGGATAATCGTCATCAATTGCAACACCTGCTTCTGCACTGGGAAGAGGACATACATCGGCAGGCACACCGAAGCTTTCCGTAACTTCAAGATAAGGAGGTGTAATCTGCTGGTCAACCATTGAAGAAAGGAATATGGGCAGTGTCTGAAGAGGTACGGGAATAAGATTCGGGAATCCTGTAAACACTTCATTAGGAACAATTTCGTCCATAAGAACAATTTTCTTTGAAATCTTATTGCAGGGATTGATCTTTTCATCTGCCTTGAGAGAAAGATTGATAAGGTCAGTTGTATGCTTGACAATCATGTTGTAATGAAGGTGAGCCATTCGCAGCTGAGGTCCTCTCAGACCTGCAACATGACGGTCAATAAAAGAAGGTGCGGAAAGATAAGAAGCCATCCAGCGGTATCTCCAGATACCCTTGACAGTAGAAACGGGAGCTTTGAGAACCATTTTTATCATGTCTTTCCAGGTGACAAGCCAACGGTAGTAATCATACATTGTGTCTTTAAAACCACGCCATTCCCTGTGCTTAAGTATGGCAGTATGTTCTTTATAAAGTTTACCGTAATTATCCATTCTTCTTCCCCCCCTTTTCTTTCTGAATCTTTTTGATTTCAAGGCTTTCAACGAATGCCTGTACACGTGTACGGAGCTGTCCTGATGCCGATGCAGTATACTGTCTGTCAACGGCTGCGGTGGGTACACCGTAATCATTTGTCATTATGTATGAAGCAAGTGCTCTTTCATATCCCCAGTATTCACAGAATTTAAGCTGTTCGTACATAACACCGTCTGCGTGATATTCATCAACAAGCTGTTTTACATAGTCCCTTCTCTCCTGAACCTTTTCGTGGCTCATATAGCGGGGACACTGACTTGTTTTAAGATAATGAAGACATATCTGAGTGAGTACATCTTCATCTTTGTTTATAATTATTTCCTGTCTGCCGGGAAGTGCACCGAAACAGTATCTGTCGGCAACAACAAGTGCACCGCTGTCTTCAATGAGAGATGTGAACTCGGGATCATCCATTTCAGAGCCCACAACAACAATCTTTGCTCTGTAATTCTTCTTTGCATCCGGTTCTCTTGTTTTAAGCTCCTCGGCAGTTTCACGGAGCATAGGCAGAATAAGAGCCTTCGGACAGCAATATGAAACAAGACTCAGAGTATGATATTCATATCCTGTAATTCTCGGATTGTCTTCCTTACGGTAGTTGCCGATTTCTGTCATGATACGGCAGACTTCATTATGCTCCTCAACAGCTTTCAGCAATGCGTCATCGGAAGTATCAACACCGTAAACAGAAGTTATTTTATCAAGAATTTTTACTCTTGTCTGTGTAACGTAATGCCTTACTGTGTGGTCTTCAATTTTAAAAGGCATATCAAGGAAAGTAACAAAAAACTTATCTTCAGGTACCAGCTCAAGAAGCTCAAAATGCTCTGCTGTTCTGTTCATTTCGGAACAGGTTTCAGATGACAGCAACGCATTCAGGAAATTATAACCGCCCTCAATGGCTCTTTCAAGAATTGCCTTTGAATAACCGCAAAGGAAGTTACTCATATAGTATGTGGCAATATCCATTGAACCTGTTCTCGGAGCTCTGAGTCTGACGGAAAAACAGTTTCCGCAGTTGAGGAGAACTTCAGGAATGTGATAACAGGTATACCCCAGAGCAATACCGCCGTCTGCCTTCGCTTTCTGCACAAGCTCATTGTTAGCATCGAGCAGAAGCTTTTCAAATTCATAAAGATGTTTCAGATCTCTCATTACAAAATCTCCATTTCGGTAAGTGCCTTTTTTACGCCTCTGACAACATTTGAATCGTCAGGAAGTTTCGTTATGTTTTTACCCTCAATATCAAAAATTGCAAGGTTTTTATCATTTTCAATATAAGAGAGAACGGGAATGCAGTTTGTATTGATGTGTGGGATTACACTTTCATCGGGAATTCTGTTGACAATTGCACCTATTTTTTTATACATCACAAGCTCATCTGCAACGCTTTTTATCGTTGAAATGACCTGAGTTCCTTTTTTACTCGCATCAGTGATAAGAAGAAGATGAGTAACCTTCTCCATTACACGGCGGTTTATCTGCTCAATACCTGCTTCACCGTCAATAACCACATAATCAAAATCATTTGAAAGTATGCTGATAACTTCTTTCAGATATGAATTTATTTTACAGTAACAGCCTGCACTTTCGGGTCTGCCGACTGCAATGAATGCAAAACCGTCTGTTTCAACAAGAGCATCGAAAATCCTGTATCTTGCATCACCGAGAAGCTCGATTGCAGTTTTTGTATTACCGTCCTGCATATTCAATACAATTTCTTTTCTTATATCATCAATTGTTGATTTAACTTCAATGCCCAGTGCAGTTGAAAGACCGACTGCAGGGTCAGCATCAATTGCAAGAATTTTCTTGTCAGGATATGCCTCAACAAGAAGTTTTACAATAGCCGCTGAAACTGATGTCTTTCCGACTCCGCCTTTTCCTGAAAGAGCTATTATTACAGCACTGTTTTCCATATCATCACCCAATCGGATTATATTTATCAATTATTACGTGTCAACCCGAAAAAACTCAGAATCTGCGGTCACGGGGTACACGGTCTGTAATTCTGTTGAAGATTTTATATAACAGGAACATTATCTTATTATCAATATTAAGCCAGTATACTGCCTGAATAAGCGCAAAAACAAAAGCTGCCAACGCAATAAGACATGCAATGATTTTTAATATAATTATTAATATGCCCATGCTTATTCCTCCTTACCAGCCCTTGGAATCATCAAAATCAAGCAATGATTCATCCAACGGTTTTTCATTCATAACAGAAAACATAAAGTCATTGAACTGTTTTCTCATTTCATTACGCGGAATAGCACGCGGATCGATCAGATCATGTGAAATCCACACCAAAGGAATGTTTCTTTCGTTTGCAATATCCTGAATCATTCCGGTCATAGATTTACTGCCCTTACAGGTAATATCGTCATAAAACACTATCATGTCACAGTTAAAGCGTTCATATTCTTCAAACATTTCCAGTAAGTTTTCGTATCCGCCTACAAGATGACGACGCATGATTGCCTGCTCCCAGAGCTGTGCAACACCCCAGAGAGCCTCTTCTTTGTCATCCTCGGAAATAAACTCGTGGTGAGACATATTGTTGAGCACCGCAACGGTGTTTACACCCCAGCACTCATACATCCATGTGGAAAAATGCATATAATATGATGACGGAGCACCGCAGACAAGAGTTCTGTACCGTGTTTTGGGACGGACATTGATTTTTTCCCTGACGCACTTTTCGCAGATTTCAAGCATCTCTCTGCCGATTTTTGCACATTCCTTATTAAGACCGCTTGAGAAAGAAAGCTGGAAAGAACGGTACAACAGATTAGGTACGCTCGGCACGGGATAATAAGGAGATTTTGCAAGCTCCCATAATTCGTGCTGGATGCGGGTTTCCTCGTTGTACTGACGGACAGTCTCAAAAAAGGCATCCCAGTCAAATGTTTCACCGGTGCAATCTTCAATGAATTTAATAACCTCTTTAACGTGAGCGACTGCATATTCCCTTGTATCCTCGTCCTTCCAACGCATAGGTGTACAGCCCTGAATTGAAGGCACCTTAAGACGACGCTCAACAATAGATGAGTTCATAACAGAAGAATCACAGGGTGCATTACTTGTGATAAGACAAGCTCCGTAATAAGGAAGCTGGTCATCTATTGCAACACCGCAGATTGCAGAAGAGTTTCTGCAAGAGTCTGACGGGAGACCGTAAGAATCAATGATATCTGTAAAATAATGACCTGCGTGCTGATCATTAGCAGTAGCAAGAATGTGGAAATAGGGTTCTTCCACGGCATTCTGAAGATTCGGGAAACCACCTATAAGAATCGGCGAAGCATCCTGCTCAAAAATTACAGTTTTCTTGGAATATTCATTTTCACCGAAGCGCTCATCCGATTTTAAAATTTTTATCAATGCCTCCACATTGCTTTTTAACAAAAACTGCATATATTTATGAGCAATAAGTAAAGCTTCACCGTGAGCATCATCAATGGTACGGTCAACCATACTTCCGCTGCCGAGATAAGGCGCCATCCAGTGATAATATGTCAATGCCTTGAAGGCACGGACAGGGTCAGCTTTAAGCAGTTCTCCGCTTATCTTTTTTTCTTTAAGCCATTCTTTGAAATCTACCCAGGAATCCTTGAATCCCTTCCATTTTCTGTAACGGGCAAGCTCATAACCGTTATAAAAACGTTTTCTGCTGCCGAAGTTTTTCTTTTCAGCCATGCTGCTCTCCCCTTTCCGTTTTCTTAAGTTCAAGTGCTTCAACAAAAGCCTGGAAGCGGGTTCGTAACTGTCCTGTCGAAGTGTTGATATATTCCTTTTCAATACCCATACAAGGCAAGCCGTAGTCACTCTCCATTACTTGCTGACAATACATACGCTCATATTCCCAATATTCACAGAATTTCATTTGCTGAACAATAAGTCCGTCTGCATTATAATCCTCCGCAAGCTTTTTGAGATACTGCTTTCTGCCGTGAACCTTTTCAGGATTCATAAATCTCGGGCACTCATTAGTATCAATATAATGTCTTGCAATAGCATTAAGTGCAGTTTCACCGTCACGGATTTCAATTTCTTCTCTGCCGGGAAGCGAGCCGAAGCAATATCTGTCTGCAACAACAAAAGCACCTGAGTCCTCAATAAGCTTGGTAAAATCAGGATCATCATTCTCACCGCCTGCAAGAACAACCCTGACACGGTACCACGGATCTTTATCGGCAACTCTTGTTTTCAGTTCTTCAAGTGTTTCCTTAAGATACGGCATAATCAGATCGTGAGGGCAACATTCACTGACAAGCTCGATAAGATGGAACTCATATCCGGTAAGAGGCGGATTTGAGAGTTTACGATAATTGCCGATTTCAGTAACTATACGGCAAAGCTCATTGTGTTTTTCAATTGCCTTCCGTAAAGCTTCATCTGAAACATCAACTCCGTAAACTTCGTTCAGACGGTCAAGAACGTGTTTTTTCAGCTGTTTTTCATAATGCTTTACAGCATAATCTTTTGTTACAAAAGGAGCATCAACATGAGATACAAAGAACTTTTCGTTCTGCTCCTTAACAAGGTCAAGCATCTCAAAATGTTCATGGGAACGATGCATCATTCCGCAGGTTTCCGTGCTCAGCAATGCAGAAAAGAAATTGTATCCTCCTTCGATTGCCAGTTCAAGAATGCTTCGTGAGTACATACATGTTTTTTCCGACATATAATATGTCGCAATAGCCGTATCGGCAACTCCCGGTGCTCTCAGACGCACGGAAAAACAACCGTCAAGATTCATAAGCACTTCAGGTATGTAATAGCATGAATATCCGAGTGCCAGTTTTCCGTCTTCCAGAGCCTTATCTACCAATTCATTTTTTACTTCTTCGAGAAGATTTTCAAAGTATACACGGTATCTGAGGTCTCTCATTTTATAAAATCCGCCTTTCTTTCCAGCAAAAAAATTCAATCAAATTGTTTTTATTATTCTGTATCCGCTCATTCCTTAATCAGGATAATATTCTCCATAAGGTCAATATCGCAGATTTCACCCTTCAGTTTTGTACACGCACCCATAAGGTCATAAACAGTAAGCTCCCCGTCTTTACATATAACACGTGCAACATTTTTTAAGAGAAAAATATTTTCATCATCGCTTTTTTTATAAATTGATGAAAGACACATTTTTACCCCTCCGATTCTTTTATCGCCTGATTGATTTTTTCAGTCGATTTATTTAAAAGTTCCACTGCTTCTTTTATGAGAACCGCAGCATTATCGGGAAGTGAAGAAACAGTTTCCAGAAGCTCATCAGCATGGTGAGCATTATGGTGTGCCATATATTTAAGCAATGCTGTTATTTCTTCGGCAGATGTATGATCATGAGTATGACTGCTGTGATTATGCTCCATATCAGATTTTCTCCTTTTCTTTTTTTAAATGTAATTCCCGCAGACCTTCAACCTCATCACAAATAGGTTTCATTTTACACGATGCACAGTCAAGCTCATCCAACTGCAAAGTGCTGTGTACTGCATCGGTTGTTTTTTTTGCTTTTTGTGCAAGGTCTGAAAGCGCTCTGTAATCAAATTCTTTCTTTGTAATAAAAACCGTTCTGACAAATTCAACATCGTCATTTTCCTTAAAGGCACGGATCAAACTGCAACCGACATTCAAAAAGGATAAAGGCGAATCTGAATATAAAGCTGTCTTTGCCACACGCACCTGTTCTTTTGACGCCACAGGTGAAATACGGATATGATAACCTTCAGGATAAATCTGAAAAGCAGTGAAACCTATATTTTTCAGCTGTTCATAAGTCAGTTCTTCTTCGTTTTTCTGCTTCAATTGAACGAAAGTAATATGAGCAAAAGGAGTATCTTCTGTTATCTCACTCAGATCCGGTCCGTATAAAATCACCTCATCACGCATAGACGGTAAATCTGTAAACACTATACTGCAGACAGCAGGTTTTCCGCTTCCGCCCAATTCGTAAGCGGTATCGCTTCTGAACAGAATTGAGTTTTTCTCACCGTTTACGGCACAAAATTCATCATTGAATAACACTGATTTATCTGCGGTTTCAGGTAACAGTGACATCATTTTTTCTGTTACTTCGGCAAATATTTTCATGGTCAGTTTTCCTCCAATAGTGAAAACAGTGCCGTTTTTGCACCTTGATACAACGGCGACTCAACAGGTAAGCTGAAGACACTTTCTCCCTGCATATCATTTTCTGTCTGGCTTTCATCTTCTCCGATTACAGAAAGCACAGGAGGAATACCTGAAACACAATCAGCATTAAATGTTCCTCTTACCCTATTGAAGATAACACCGCTTTTTCTACAGGATGTCAACTTGTTTGCAACATCTTCAATAACAGAAATAACACTGATGCCTTTTTTACTTGCATCGCTCACAAGTACCAGATAAGTGATATTTTCCATCACACGGCGATTGATTTGCTCTATTCCTGCCTCACCGTCAATAACCACAAAATCATAGTTTTCACAAAGCATTTCGATTACTTGCTTAAGATAAGCATTGACTTTGCAGTAGCATCCGGCAGCTTCAGGTCTACCGATTGCCAGAAATGAAATGTTATCTTTTTCAACAATGGCATCCAGCAAATGGAATTCAGCTTCACTCAGAAGTTCAATGGCTTGTGCGGTCTGACCACTTTCAATGTTTTCTGCAATCCGGATACGAATATCATCGAGTGTAAGTACAGGTTGAATCTGTAAAGCCATAGAAAGACCTACAGCAGGGTCGGCATCAACAGCAAGAATTCTTTTATCAGGGAAATACTCTGATAATATCCGTATAAACGCAGCGGAAAGAGACGTTTTTCCTACTCCGCCTTTTCCTGCAAAGGCAAAGATTTCCGTACACATAAACATCACCTTCAGGTGTATTAATTAACATCAAATATATTGAAGCACACAAAAACATCTGTCAGATGTTGCGGCATAAATCGTTTATTTATACATAATATCATACATATAAAAAAATCTCAACACAAAGAGAGACTCGTAATCAAAATTTGTCAGGTTTATAAAAAAACATGCGGTTTGATTGTTAACTCTGACAATGTATAATTTTAATAGTGAAAAAAACCGAACACTTTCCGCAGTAAGAACGCAGAATATAAGTAATAAAGCAGCATTGAAAAACACAATGCTGCCCCAATTTTTTAATTTACATATCAATTTTTTCACCGGAAACTATATAGAGCTCGTCGTCAGATATTCTTGTATCAATTTCAAAATACGTGCTCATCATCTCCGCCAGACTGTCCGCTTCGGGAAGAATGGTTGAAACCTTTTCAGCACTGCCTGAATGATGTCTGATAAGCGCTTCTCTGCTCATGCCGTGGGCAATCGTAATTCTTCCGCCTTGTTTAAGACACTCTGACAAATTTTCAAAAAGCTTAACAGGATTTATAAAATGCGGAAACGCATTATATATAATCACACAGTCAAATTCATCCTCAAATTTCTCATATTCTGCATCTGCACACAAAAATTCAATATTCTTATATTTACCGAATTTACTTTTCGCAATTTCTGTCATTTTTTCAGATATATCAACAGCAACGCATTTTGAAACTCTCCTATTAATGTAATCCGGAATTAAAACTCCCGTACCACAAGCAACATCAAGAATTTTCTTGCCGGGTGTCACTTCTGAAATATCAAATATTTTATCAATTTTCCATTGACTTTTAATCATATTATCATCCCATGAATCCGCAAGCGAATCAAAGAATTCCCTGACATCCTTTTTATTCATTTTAACCTCTTATTAATTTTGCTTTTTCCAAAAGTATTATAACAACCGGAATCAATACAATCTGCAAAACGATTCCCGGAAGTGCATTAGTTACAGCACCTGCCCAGAATGCCGCAAATCCGAATCCTGATACATCAAATCCTGCACAAACAAATTGAACTGCTCCCCAGACAAGACGGCCGATTACCATAGAGATGATAAGCGAACAATATATGTAACCGTTCTTTTTCGGAAAAACACGGTAAAGAATTCCGTTTATAAAACCATACGTTGCAAGTTCAAAAGCCATTGCAACCGCAACAGGATATAACGTCGGCATTCCCAATGTTACTGAACGAATCAAAGGTGATGCAAAACCGACGATCAATCCCCACGGAGCACCGCATACGAAGCCGCACAGAATAACAGGAATGTGCATAGGACAAAGCATTGAACCGATATGAGGCACCTGACCTGTCAGAAACGGCATAACATAAGCGAGTGCGAGAAACATCGATGAAAGGGTAAGATTTACAACAGTATTCTGTTTTTTCATGGAAAATTCCTTTCTGTGCTTAAAAATGTGCCAATTTCTCAAAAAAAAGCAAACATATTCTCGACTATTTAATTTTTTATAGCGGAAAGAAAACAATATTCCGATGTTTCACATTATACAACCATAACCCATTCATTTCAAGTGGTTGTATATTATCCGGTTGAGTTTTAACAACTGTTGTATGCTTTTCTCAGTTTTTCACGTTTCATGTTCGCCTCAATGTTGAAGCAATTATTGCTGTCGCACCTGCAGTTTCACCGATTCACAAACAGATAATCACAGCATCCGACCCCTCCGTTTACGGATTAATTTGCCCGATAAAACTTCATTTATTTTCACCCAGACAAATCGAAATTTATAACTCACAAATCAATTTTACCTTTAACGGTCTTTTCTTATAAATGAAATTATATCACTTTACATTACTAAATTCAATAAGCCACTAAGTTCACGAATCAATAGATAAGTGAAATTCTTTATTAAAACTTTTTTGTTTAATCCCACATTGACTCCCACATATATGAGATTTATGTGTTTTTTTGCAAAAAAAATATAGACACATTAGGGCAATATGTCCATGAATATACAGTTTGAAATTTATTGAAAATTGAACTATTTTTAAAATCAGTTATAATAATATAGAAAGGTTGTGTCAGTATGAAATCATTAAAAAAGGCCTTATGTATATTTTTATCATTGATTATTATCTCTGCCTGCATTCTGCCTGTTTTTGCAGAAACCGTTGATGATGCTCCCGTTGCACAGACTGTATACGGTGCCGTAAAAGGTAAAAACTACAACGGTGGTGAATGCTATTTCGGTGTTCCTTATGCAAAGGCAACAACAGGCTCTCTCCGCTTTACTCCTCCCGTTGCACCTGACAATTGGGATGGTGTTCTTGATACAACAGAACAGCCTAAAGACCCTGTTCAGACAGGCTACAGCAAATCAAAACAGAGTGAAGATTCTTTAAAGCTCAACATATGGGTTCCCGACACAGAATCTTCTGAGCCTCTTGCAGTAATGTTCTGGATATACGGCGGTTCATATGCAACAGGCGGTATTAATGAAAGCTATTATGATATGGAAACAATGGCAAACGATACAGGCTGTATCATTATTTCTGCAAACTACCGTCTTAATGTCTGCGGTTTCCTTGACCTGAGAGATGTTATCCCCGGTGCAACGGCAAACAACGGATTGAGAGATATTGTTTTTGCTCTTGAATGGGTAAATGCAAACATTGCTTCATTCGGCGGTGACCCGACAAATGTTACTGTTTTCGGTCAGTCATCAGGTGCAGCTCTTGCAACAGCACTTCTTGCCGTTCCCACAGCAAAGCCTTATTTCAGCAAAATCATTTCTCAGAGTGCCTGCGGTGATTCATTCTATTCTCCCGAACAGGCAAAGGATGTTGCTTCAATGTGGCTTGACAGTATGGGCAATCCCTCAGCAGAGGAGCTTGAAACAATGGATGCAAAAAAGCTTGTTTCAAAGAACGGCAAACTTGATGTTGACGTTGCGCTGAAATACGGTATCAACTGCACATTCAATCCTGTAATTGACGGTGAATTCTTAGTGTGTCATCCCTCTCAGGCTGCGGCAGAAAATACAGACAAAAAAATACTTGCAGGCTGTACGGAAAATGAAGCATCATTGTTTTTCTTCTTTATCATTCCGCCTCTTACACTCATTCCCATTGTGCAGAATCTTGTCACACCCAACTATGATGACAGTTTCAAATCCGCTGTCATAAAGGGTATGAGTTACCCCTCAACAAAGGCATTTATAGAGCTCGGAACAGAAAGAATGTACAGATATCCTCTTACAACTCTTGCCGATAATTATTCGGAAACAACTGATGTATACACTTATCGTTATGACTATCAGCCGAGACTTGTGAAATTTGTAAATCTCGGTGCATTCCATATAACAGATATACCCATTCTGTTCAATTCAAGTCTTGACTTAGGGCTTATCAAAACAAAAATCTTCAGCGGTGAAACAGATATGCAGGTCGGCTCAAGAATGAGAACATATTGGGGTAACTTTGCAAAATACGGTTGTCCTCACGAAGACTGGACACAGTATGATAAGGACAACAGAGCAACTCTTATAATTGACGAAACAGACTCAATGGTAAATAACCCCTATGGTGAGCGTATGTCGGTTTACGAAAACTATGTATCACCGTGGAATAAATAAGATATAAGAAAAATCGGAGCAGACGCTCCGATTTTTTCACTTTATAGGAAACTTCGTTCCTATAAAGTGAAAAAGATTGTATGTCCCGCCGATTTGCACTTCGTGCACGGCGATGGACTAATCGAAAACGGTCGCCGCAGGTGTACGGCGAAAGCCGTTTTCTTAATCAGGTTCAATTTCAGGAAGACCTATCAGTTTGTTTGTAGCCCTCAGATAACGGTTTGCAATCATTGCAAGAGTGTTTATATCGGCAGGAGTTTCAGATTTGAGATTGTGCAGAAACATATTCAGAACTCCGCTTACAAGAAAAACAAGCACATTATCAAGATTATCTGACTCGGGAATAATAAATGAAAGAAGATTCTTAAAATAGTTACTCATAGCAGTCTGAAATTTATCACGAAAACCTGAATCTCCGTTTTCCCCTAAGAGAAGTTCAATTTCATTTGCATGAGCATTGAAAACTTCAAAAACACGCATTGCAATCGGAAATTCACCCATGACATAAGTGCTCTCATCAAATTTTTTAATTTCATCAAGCACCTGAGTTATTATTACGTCTTCTGTCTGCTTCAGAAGGTCAAAAATATCCGTATAGTGCAGATAAAAGGTTGCACGGCTTATGTCTGCTTTTCTTACAATTTCAGCAACAGTGATTTTCTGAACATTTTTTGTCTGCATCAGCTCAAAAAAAGCCGTCCTGATACGAGTTTTTGTAAAACGAACACTTCTGTTATCGTCACCGCTTGCACTCATATTAACCCTCCTGATTTATCATTTGTATAATTATAGCATAAACAAACAATAAAAACAATCAATATTCAAAGCCAATAAGTTTTTTTATTAATATTGAAATTATACTTCTCACTTGGTATAATATGTATATAAAAAGAAAAGGTCTGGTGAAAGTTATGACACAGTTTATATCCTTTTTTATGGCAATATTTTTTGCAATTGACATGTTTTTTATCGGCTTGTTCCCGTCAAATGATACGATTGTTATCACACAGACAGATGAACCGGATTCATTTTATGTTGACGGAGAGAGCGCAAACGGTCTTCTTCGTTACGGTGTTGTTGGTGACGGCAATCTTTTTGAGCCCGGAGAAGATATCAATGTCATAATTGAATGCCGTGACAAAAATCTTGACGGCAAACGAGCAAAAGTAAGTTTAAAATCCGAACAGGCAGACATAAACAAACGTGGATACATTGTTTTTGACACTGATAAATCCTGCAATACATTCAGTTTTACTTCCGAAACAAACGGCATTTATACTGTAAGCATTGACCTTACCGACAGAACAAATTACAGCTTCAATATCGGCATCTTGCCCCGTAATGAGCAGGCTGATGATGACTTCTGGTACGGTATTCAGCCCTATATAACAAGAGCATATCGTTGGGGAGAAGGTTTTCAGGTTCCGAATTATGATGCTCCGGAATCTGTAAACAAGATTCTTGACACAGCGGATTATCTCGGCGTAAATCTTGTCCGTGAGGACAGTGTGGGCTGGGGCTCAATGCAGAGTGAGGCTTTCGGCGCTGTTGATTTTGCGGCACAGGATTGGCTTGTAAACAAAGTAAACGAGCACGGTATGAAATACAACTGGATTCTCGGCTTCAATGCAGGTAAATGGTCAGTTGCCGATAAATATAAAGACAGTTATGACGAAGCAACCGGCTGGACATATCCTCCCAATGAAGAAATATGGCTTGATTTTGTTACAAAATCTGCAGAGCATTATTCAGATAATACAGACATCTTATGGGAGATATGGAACGAGCCTAACTGGTATTTCTTCAAAGGCACACCTGAAGAATATTTCTCATTGCTCGAAAAAACTGCAACTGTGCTTAAAAATCAGAATCCCGATAATTATGTATATTCAGGCGGTCTTGCAGTAGCCGAAAAAGAGTCTAATCTTCCGTTTTATCAGAAATCTGCAGAGCTTATGAATAAAAATCTGCTTAATAACTTCGGTTATCACAACCACGACGGACTTGACAATTACTATGATTATATGAACGTAATGCTTGGACTTACGGGCAATGCAGGACTTACAACCGGTGGTATTAACAGTGAAAGCGGTGTCGGCGGTACAGATGCGGCAACAATTGCCTGCAAGGCGTTATATACACGTTCAACAGGTGCAGAAGGCTTTGTTTCTTTCTCATTCAGAAAAACGGTAACACCTGAAAACGATGTTAACAATTTTGCATTCTTCAATGAATATCTTCAGCCCTATGATGCTGCAATCACTTATGCAACGGTTATCCGTTTCCTCGGCAATGCTGAATTCAAAGGCAATATTTCCAATGAAAGAAACCTTATAATCGATGAATATTCAAAAGACGGAAAAACCATAAAAGTTTATTACAGCCTCGGCAAAACAACAAAGACAACGGCACCCGAAGGAAGCTATACAGCTTACGACATGTACGGAAATGAAATAAAAACCGAAAAAACCATAAAGATAACAAACGAACCGATTTATTTTGTATCTGATTGATTTTTATAAGGTTTTTGTAATTATTTTATCAAAAGCAACAAGCTACCCACATCAAGTGAGTAGCTTGATTTTTATCCATAATTTATTGCAGATATAATAAATTGGAATTTACTTTTTCAATACTTTTTTGCACCAAGTTCGTTTATTGCATTTAGGACACTTTAAGTAACGAGTAGTTCCTCTATGCATCGCCCACAGTGCTTCTGAATAGGTAGGTACAATTTTGTGACCGCAATTTTTGCACTTGTAAGCACCAACACTTACTTCAAGCTTTAATGCATAAAAGCAAGGTATCAAAAACACAATGCAAACCCCAAGAATTGTGACAAGTTGCCATACTCCTTCGGGTATCAAAAATGCGGCAATTAAGATACCTGCAAACAGAGCTGTCATACTTATAATCATGATTACCCACATGGACTTCCAAACTGTTTTGTTTTTTTGCTCTAATTCTTTTGCCATATAAAGCAAAAGCTGTTCATTTTTCTGATTACTGTTTTCCATAATAATTTTCTCCCCACTTAATAATTCATTTACACTGATGCAAAGAATATCACACAGCTCAAGCATAATCGAAGAATCAGGCATTGCTATGCCTCTTTCCCACTTGGATATTGCTTTGTCGGTGATGCCCAGTTTTTCTGCCAACTGCATTTGCGTTAAATGTTTCTGTTTTCTGCACTCGGCAATAAATTTTCCAATTTTTACTTGGTTCATAGGTTACCTCCTTTTGTATACAGCATAACCGATATCTCACATAAAGTACACCCACCGCCGGTTTAGTGAGGAAAAGTAAACCGTTGGTAGAGTGAAAATTGACTGTCAAATTCTTATTTATCAAATTAATTATACCACACTCACAGAACAAATTTCAATCTGTCGGCAGACAAAAAACTGCCCGCACAAATGTGAGAGCAGTAAAAATGTTCAGTTTGGGAAATTGAAAATCAATCCATAAAGATTTATGCTTTCGCATATTCAGAGAGCAAAGCATGGTCATTCATCGGTTTACAGCAGATTTGAGTTCTGACAGATGACCATTTGCGTTCAATTTCTGCGGCTGAGTCGTTATTTATATCAACAACATTGTCCTCGTCATCTGAACCCATCATAAACCATTGGCTCGTTTCTCCCTTGGGGCAATGTCCTTTGTAGGTCCATGTCTGCCAGTTATATGAACATTCATTGAAAAGCTTCAGTATGTATTCCCATGTTGCTGTACCCCGACAAGGAGAAAATTCACCTGCAAGCACAGGCACATTGAAGTTTCTGCTTGCATGGTGCTCGGTAACTTCCCTGAAACTGTCGTTTGAATCATCATAAAGGTGATACTGATACATCACATTTTCCCATCCCCGTTCTTCAGGGTGCGGTATGTCATCAGGTGTCCAGATAGCCTCAAGTGTTATGATATGATTGGGGTCTTTTGCCCTGACTGCATCGTAAAGCAAAGAGTAAACATCGTGATATTTGCTGTTGACTTTATCTTCGCCTTCGTAATCACACATCGGCTCATTCATCAGGTCATAGGCAGCAACCGTTCCGTTACCTGCAAAATGACAAGCAATTTCACGCCATAAATCACAGGCAAGTGCACGGAAATGAGCGCCCTCTTCGGTTTCATCATAAAGTCTGCAATGGTTTACACGGCAGCTGTGGTGGGCGATGCTCTGATGACCCGGCACACCGTGCATATCAAGAATGACATACATCCCTCTTTTTTCGCATTCATCAACAACCCAATCAAGGCGTGAGAAATCGATTTCACCGTTTTCTTTTCGTTTCCATGTGCCTGAATCATCCGTCTGAAAATTACGATACCAGAACGGAACACGAACACAGGTGAAGCCGAGCGACTGAAGATAGTCAAGGTCGTATTCGGTGATGTAGTTGTCTTCACGTAATTTTATAAGCCGTTCTGCTTCCTGCTTACCGAAACGCCTTTCAAGAGTGGTCACAATATCCCATTGAGCTTCTCCCCCTTTGAAAAAACCCATCCATAATTCATCGAGCAACCATCCGCCGAGATTTGTTCCTCGCAAAAACACCTGTTTTCCTTCGGCATTGATGATTTTTTCACCCTCACAATGCAGCATACTCAGACTCATACTGTATCCTCCTGTTACAATAAATTTCAGATTGAGATTAATATATCAGAGTTGTTTTAATAATAGTTCGGCAAATTGGAATTTGTCAAACGGATAAACTGAAAAATACAAGTTGTTCCTATATTATTTTGTATTCTTTTCCTTAACAAATACTGCAATATACACTGCATATCCACCTGCAATAATTGCAATTAAAAGGCCCGAAATGATTTGCCTTTGTGGTGTCATTACAGCTTCATTCGAAAATGCACTCAATCCGTTAAAAACACTATGCGTTATAATACAAGGCAGCAAGCTTTTTGTCTTGTAATAAATCATCACGAATGCAAATCCTATAGCCACTGCATATATTATCTGTAAAATATTAGGTAATAATTCTGCCCCGGAACCATTTATAAGATTCACAATATGTCCGATTCCAAATGTGATACTTGAAACAATAATCGCTGATTTCACACCATTCTCAGCCATTGCTTTAAACAAAAACCCACGGAATATCATTTCTTCAAGAAAACCAACGCAAAACATGGACAAGATATACAACACTACTTCTAACGTTGATTCCTTCAGTACAACACCATACCACAAATTGGCTGTCAGAAGAACAACCAACGGGAAGTAAAACAGCATCTTTGCTGAGAAAATCTGTGGCTTACAAAGACCATATTTTTCTATCAATCCATTTCTTTTTACAAAGAAAAATAATACCACAGACAGTGCTGTCAATATAGGTAATGTAACAATCTTTGAGATGCCTATATTTGTCGATATATTATCTCCTACTGATGCAAGTATAACATATGCAATAATCCATGCTACTGCAAACCAAATTTCACTCTTCTCATATAATTTTTTTATCACTTCTTGCAACTTCCCCGTCAAATTCTTATTTGTCAATCTGATTATATCACACATAATATGAAATTACAATCCAGGCGAGTGTGCCGCCCACACTTATTCACTCTTACTTCCCAAAAATCGACACGAAGGTTAGTGAATAGTGAAGAAGTAATAAGTAAAAATCGACGAACTTCTTGTCGAAATTCGTCGATTTTTGAGAGTACGTCTCTTTTTTGAACCACTCAATTAACCAACATTAATCTTAAATTTATATTTTGTTAATTCTATTTACCAAGCACCGGCATTTCTGTCATTCTGAGTCTTGCACAGCCGTATGGGCAAAGCTCTTTTTCCTGCACTTGAGTTTTTGGCACTCTTGATTTCGGTGTTTTTCTTGCAATACTTCTGTATGGAAATTTAAGTCCCCAATCGATTTGTTGCATATTTGCTTTTATGGTTACCGGTGGATTTTTCTGTGAGAATGGAATATCGCTGATTCCATTAAAGCTCACTTCAAAATCCGCATTTGAATAGCCATAATTCCAGGGTGTTTTTGGTATGAACTGATAATCACAATACGGGAATTTACGCTCTACACCTTTTTTGGTGTATTCTCTCATTTGCTTTTCATATTCAATAGGCACAGAGAAAAGCAACGAGCCCATCTGCAAAGCATAAAGGTCTTTTGGTCTCTTTTTGAAAAACGGTGTTGCACCGAATTCCAGCTCAATTTCTGTCCGTCCTTGTTTTATTGCAAATTCAAGGTCTTTAACTGCTGTATTTTCGCCGTTTACTTTAAGATTTTTTGCAAAGGTTGGAATACGGATTACAAAGTCAAAATCCCTTTCTGCATCTATGTAATAATGCATTTTATTCTCAAAAGGATAGTTAGTTTCGAGCTTGATTGTAACACCATTACCTTTCAGAACAGATGGCAACATAACAGAATTTATTATTGTGTTTCCATTATGCATAAATGCTGAAAGTGCAAATTTAGGCCAGCCCTGATTGAAGTTTGCGGTACAACAACCAAAATTCGGCTCAAGACCGAATGTATGAGCATAAGGGCCGTTTGTACTCCACGGAGCCATAATCATCGTTTTCTGACAGGCAATCTGATTTACCTGCTGAACATACTGATGAGTCCACATATCTTCGCTGAGTGTGGCAGGAAGAGCATTGAAGCCGAGAACTTCAAGACGTTCTGCCCATTTATTATCACCGGTATGGGCAAAAATTTCTTCATAGGAATACATCTGCTCCACTACTGCACAGCATTCGGTGCCTCTGGTAGGGTCAAGACCTGAAAGCACCTCATCCCCTGTAAAGCCCTCAAAAGCAGTACCATTGTACTTATCAAGGATTTCACGAAGTTTTTCAGCGTTGTCAGTATACTCTTCGCCTAACAACTCGTGAGAAACTGCTTCACTTTTAAGCATCATGGCGATGTTTACTATGTGGGTATTATGACGCCATATATGGCTCGGCTTTTTCCACGAATCAATTGCAGTGTTATAATCAAAGCCTTGTTTTTTTATGATTTTTGCAAGGTCCTTAATCCAGTCTTCCCTGTATTTTTCATATAAAAAATTAAGAGAAATAAAGGTTTCAAACCATCTGCTCTTGCCCCACTTAAACAAGCTGATTTCTCCGCTTTTAAGCATTTCGTAATAGTTTTTAAGCACTCTGTAAATAACATGAGGAATTCTTTCGTCTCCTGAACAATCGTAATAAACTTTGAGAGTTTTGCAGATAAGCTGTATTGCCCAAGTATCGTATTTTTCTCTTTCTTCCTTTTTGCAGGGACAAATCCAACCGTCATCCTCTTGTGCTGAAATAATTGCATCAATATATTTCTTTACGACCCCAATCATTTCTTCATTCTGCAACAAATAAGCAAGTGGAATAAAACCATCAAGCCAGTAAGGTACTCTTTCCCAGCCTTCACGGTCTCCTCCTATCCAAGCGCTGTCACGGATATCAGGCCAGATTTTGTGAAGATTTCCACTAAGTCCTTCCGCCTGAATTTCCAGCTGACGGCGAAGCCAACCCTCAGGCTTTATCTCTTTTGATGTGTAAAAGCTCCATTTATTCATATTTTTCACCTCAGGAAACAATTTCATTTTCCGTAGTTTTACTCTCTTTAATATCAAAACCTTTTTTGATAAGAAAATAAAGAGGAATCAAAGCAAAAATACAAACTACACCTGCCCATAAAAACATATTCTTAGCAGGTACTATTACTTCAGCACCGACTTCATTTATAATCGTCTGTGCTGCACTTTGACATGCCTTATCACCGATAATGGGGCCTATAACCATAGGAAGCATAACAGCAAATATCATTCTGACTCCCTGAAAAAGTCCTGCCTTGCCTTCGGGAATGAAATCCTTGACAGTGGCACCGAACAAAATATTTACAAGAGCATTACCGATAACAACAGGCAGTATACTAATAAGAATAACATATATGCTTGTGCTTGTCGAAAGCATAAAGAAGCCTAAGGTCAATACAACAACACCTATTACAAGGCAGAAGCCTCTTTTCTTTATTGAAAGCTTTAAAAGTGTTACAATGCAGACAAGCAAAACAATCACAACAACCACAGCAGTTATTATAACAGATGGTTTTAGGATATTGCTTACACCGCCGTTATCGGGAATAACAACATACTGAACATATGTAAGCATATAAGGATAGAAAACCTGGAATGCAATTATTGCAAAGCAGAACGATACAAGAGACAGATAGAGTCTTGCATTGGTCTTTATAACTGACGGTCTGAAACCGTAAAAGAGGTCCACCCAATAATTTGAAGAACTTTCAATCTGTGCAGTACGCGGCGGGTCTTTGATAAGAAACAGACCGAGTATACCGCACAAGGTTACCACAACACCAAGTCCCATAAAGAAAATCTTATAGCTGATAGTACCTGCCTGTGCAAAGGTGCCGACACCTGTCACCGCAAAGGAAGATACAGTCCCCACAACAGATAACACAGTTTCAACAAAAGGTCTTTGCTTTGGTACGGTAACATCTGTTACCCAAGCCTGAAAAGCGGCATCGTTACTGGTGGAACCCATAAAGGTCATTACAATATCCATCAGAATAACAAACCACACCGTGATGCCGAGAATTCTTGCTTCATCCGTAAGATTAAAAAAGTTTGCCACATTTTCTTTTGTAATGAAGCCAAACATAGCAGTAACAATACCCCATAATATGTAACCAACTGAAATAAACATCTTACGGTTTTTCAGTTTATCGCTGAGGGCACCCATTATAAATGTAGTAACCACTGCCGCAACAGCAGAAAGAGCTACCATACGGGCTACCGCCGTCGTTGCTTCCATTGAGCCTAAAATTGCCGCCTGTGACACATCGGCATATATTTCATTGGTGATAAAGGTGTTGAAATACATATTTTCAGTATTCCACGCAATACCGCCCATAAAACAGAACAGGGTAATTATAAACCAGTTCTTTTTACTTAATTTGTCTTTAACCATACCTTATTATTCCTTTTGTATAAAGATTTTATGTGAGATTTTTATTCAGGTATATTAGATTGTTGTTCTGCAACAATGCTGTGTAATTCTTCTCTGTTCACAGAATGCAGCCTCCTCTGCAAATTGGATGTTATATAAATCCTCTTTGTTTTGCTTCTTCAATCAACTTTGGTTGAATTAAAGGGTATGTCCAATTCTCCACTAATATATCTGTAATCAAAACTTTTTCCATTTCACTATGTAATTCGTTCTCAAATATTTTAATATCTGCAAAGAATAACATACCATAGGTTTCTTCGCCTGTTTCATTCACTTTGTTTTTACCTGTTACCGAATAAACACAAATGGGAGACACACTAAAATCCAATGCACCTGTTTCTTCTTTTAGTTCTCTTTTTGCGGTTTCTAAAATAGTTTCGTTTTCCTCTCTATGACCTCCGGGAACTTCGTAAGTATTTCTTTCTTTATGCTTACAAAACACCCACTTACCATTTGTTTTAGAAATAATAACTGCAAACTTCAAAAGTTCATCTGCTACTTGGTCATAAAATTTAACTTCAATCATTTATCAACACCTATACAAATTCAAGTTTGTCGAAATTATTATATCATATCTGAATCACAGAATTCAATCTCCCGAAACAAAAAACTGCCCTCTTAAGAGAGCAGTAAAAATATTCAGTTTGCTAAATTGGAATTTGTTAGTTTCACTCTTTGTGATTAGGTGTTAAACTTAATATTGCTGATTTAAACACATTATTCATTGATACCTGACTTCCCGACCACACAATCAATTATTATTCTGATAATGTTGTCAATTTCCTCTGCGCAATCGTTTTCAAGCCACTCCATAACAACAGCAGTTATGCCTACAAGATAGAATTTGAGAATGTATACTCTGTCCTTTTCAGGAAAATCAAATCGGGCAAGAACAGGATTGAAAAAGTATTTAAACATTTTGTTGTAAACACTGTCAAAATTCATTGAACCAAACTGTTTGATTGAAGTTTTAAAGATGCGTTGGTTTTCTTTTATAAAAGTAAGGTACGGCGACAGGTATTCGGGAGTTACAAAAACCAAATCCTTCAAATCGCAATTATCAAACTGATACGCTATACTTTGTTTTTCATATGAAAAATAGGAAAGAAAACTGTCAGTAATATATTGAGTAGTTTCTTTAAGCAAATCGGCTGTGTTTTCGTAGTGAAGATAAAATGTTGAACGATTTACTCCTGCTGATACACAGATTTCTTTAATTGTAATATACTCAAAATCTTTCTTTTCAAGTAATTCAATCAGTGCTTTATCCATCTTTACTGCGGTGTTGAAATATTTGCTTTCATTTTTATTCATTTAACAACACCTTCTGTTTTTTATTCTTCTTCGCTTATCTGCTTTGCAAGCTCAACGATTTCAAATGCATATTTCTGTTTACCCTTTTCAAGCATTTTTTTATAAATCGGATAATTGATTCCGCAAAGTGTAAAACCGATAATTCCAATGATGATTCCGAGAATCATGTGCTGTGTTGTGCTTCCTATTACCTGCATCGAGAGACTCATTCCAAGACCTGCTATAAGGCTTGAAATAATACCGAAGGTGTAAGTAAATATTGATGCGGGCTTTTTTGCTTTTGCATCAAGCTTACGAAGTGCCATAACCTTTGAATTGTCTTTAGGAGCATACTCCTTTGCGATTGATTCTGCATAAATTTTGTCTGTGTTCATTTTGTGAACCTCCTTTTGAATTTTACAACATTATTGTACACACAAAAGAAAGCAATCTGAACAACAAGATTTTAAAAATGTGTTGATTTTAGTCAGATAAATTCTTATTTATCTAACCAACTCTCTGAAAACCCTTGATTTTACTGGATTTTTCAGCAGTTTCATACTCAAGTTTAATGTATTTTCCCTTGTTTTTGCCCTTATGAGCTAAAACAAGGGAAAGTTTTGTTTTTAGCCGCCGACTACCTTGTCAAGCAGTCTTGCGGAAGTACGCTTCGCTTCCCTTGTAGCATGAGCATACACATTCATTGTG
>JAFXLD010000030.1 GCA_017531385.1 Clostridia bacterium | reverse complement strand
CGTTCAAAAATATTATGAATGAAATGTATGCAAGAGATATTTCAAGGAAAGTCAGAAGCTCACATAGAATTCGTGGTAATCTCGGTGAACCCTTATCTCAACCGCCTTACGGGTATATGAAGGACCCACAGAACAAAAAGAAGTGGATTGTTGATACAGAAGCTGCAGAAGTTGTTAAAAGTATATTTGCAATGTGTATCGAGGGTAAAGGCAATGAAACTATTGCCCGTATCTTACAGGAAAACAAAGTGATGATACCGATGGCATATTGGCAGAGTAAAGGTCTTAACAAGGGCGGTAAAAAAACACAGCCTGACCCGTATAAATGGTGTAAGACAACTGTTCAGAAAATTCTTGCACAGCAAGAATACTGCGGTGATGTTATCAATTTCAAAACCTACTCAAAAAACTTCAAGAACAAGAAAAGACTTCAGAATCCCGAAGAAAACTGGAAGATATTCAAAAATGTTCACGAACCGATAATTGACAGAAACACCTTTGAAACTGTTCAGAAGATGAAAGCTAAAGGAAAACGCAGAGCACCTAATCCCGAACATGCTGAAAAGAATATGTTCTGCGGATTGCTATACTGTGCCGATTGCGGAAGTCCCTTATGGTTCAATGTCAATCATCCGAACACGGAAATTAAGTATTTTATGTGTTCCAATTACAAAGGTCGCAGAGGCACCTGTGAGGGTACACATTATGTCAGAGCCGATTCTTTGGAGCAGATTGTGATGCTTGAGCTTAGAAGTCTTGCAAGTTTTCTCATTGAAGATGAAGAAGCCTTCGCAGATATTCTTGAAGCAAAGACTAACAAAAGCATACTCAATCAGCAGAAGTTTCTCGAAAGCAGTATTGATAAAGCAACAGCAAGAACAAAAGAAGTTGCTATTATGTACGAGAAACTCTTTGAGAAGCATATCAACGGTATTGTCAACGAAGAAAGCTTTATGCAATTATCTCAGAAGTATGAAACAGAACGAGACGAGCTGAAACTGAAAATTAGGCAATATCAAGAAGAGCTTTCAGAAATCGAAAACCTTCGTACCAGCAAAGAGCAGTTTACTTTTGCGGTCCGTAAGTTTATGCAGATGGAAACGCTGACACCTGCACTCCTGAATGAACTGATTGAGAAAATAGAAGTCCATTCTATTGAGGGCAAGGGAAAGAACAAAACACAGAGGATTGTTATTCATTACCGCTTTATCGGAGTTATTGAAAATCCTGTTAAAGAGGAAAATATAGTCCTTGAAGCAAGACAAGGCGTGGCCGTGGAATATCTCACGGCATAACAAAAAAGAGCAGGCTTAAAACCTGCTCGATACATAATAAACATAAACTATTTAACTATGAGGAAATGTAAAAAAGAAAAGTGAGTATTCACTTGTGTTATGAATACTCACTATGGTCGGAGTGACGGGATTCGAACCCATGGCCTCTTGGTCCCGAACCAAGCGCGATACCAAACTTCGCCACACCCCGGAATTTATGCTAAATTATTATACACTATCATTCTGAAAAATGCAAGTGTTTGCGGAAGTATTTTTACAAAATAAAATTATCGTTTCCGTTGTTATTTTCAGGCTGTTATAGTATAATAGTTACAGAATTTTTTCAGGAGGTGCCACGGCATTGAAAGTGAATTATCAGTTATTGCTCGATAAAGAACTTCAGCTCATTTCCCGTGTGTCTTCAAAGCCCCGTCTGCTTCTGCACATCTGCTGTGCGCCCTGTTCGAGCTATGTGCTTGAATATCTGTCTGAATTTTTCAACATCACGCTGTTTTTCTATAACCCCAACATCACTTCAGAAGATGAATACAACTACCGCATTGATGAGGCAAAGAGGCTGATTACCGAGATGCCTCTTTCGGGCAAGGTTGATTTTGTTGCAGGAAGATATGATATTTCTGAGTTTTTTGCCGTTGCAAAGGGCTTCGAGAATGAGCCCGAGGGTGGCGAGAGATGTTTCAGGTGCTATGAATTACGGCTTCGTGAATCGGCTGAATATGCAAAAGAAAACGGTTTTGATTATTTCACCACTACCCTCTCCATAAGTCCCTATAAAAATGCGAAAAAGCTCAACAGCATCGGAAAAATCTTGTCGGAGGAGTACGGTGTAAAGTATCTTTTTTCCGATTTCAAGAAGAAAAACGGCTATAAAAGGTCGATTGAACTCTCGCAGATATATAAACTCTACCGTCAGGATTACTGCGGTTGCATTTATTCCGAAGCAGAAATGAAAAGGAGAAAAATGAATGAGAACCATGACATTTAATGTGCTTTGTGCAGGCAGAAATGAGCATCAGTGGTGCCGCAGACAGCCGCTTGTCAGAGATGTCATTAAGAATTATATGCCCGACTTTTTCGGTATTCAGGAAGCTCATTACGGCTGGATGAAATATCTTTCGGGTCAGCTGAAAGATTATTATGCCTATGTGGGTGTGGGCAAGGATGACGGCATAAACGGTGGTGAATTTTCTCCCGTTTTTTACCGTAAGGACAAGCATAAAGCCCTCGAAAATCTTGATTTCTGGCTGTCTGAAACGCCTGATAAAGCGAGTCTCGGCTGGGATGGAGCAGAAAACAGAACCTGCAGCGGTGCGCTGTTTGTGTGCCTTGAAACAGGCGAAAAAATTGCCGTTTTCAATACCCATCTTGACCATATCGGTGAAACAGCTCAGAAAAAAGGTGCTGAACTCATACTTGAAAAATTGAAAAAATATGATAATATAAAAACAGTGCTGATGGGTGATTTCAATGTCACTCCCGACTCTGAAATATACGGAATTTTCACAAACGGCGGCTTTGACGATGCCCGTACAATTGCGTCAGAATCGGACAATATCAATTCATTCCATTGGTTCGGCGGTGCATCAAAAATGATTGATTTTGTGTTTGTGAAAAACATAAAAAATGTCAGCAAAGTTAAAACTGCAACGGATAAGCCTCACGGAAAATACCCGTCGGACCATTATCCCGTTGTTGCAGATTTTGAATAGGTTAATATAAAAGGAGAGATAAATATGAAAGTTATGTCATTCAATGTTCTTTGCGGCGGCAGAGGACAAAACTGGTGGACAAAAAGAAAGCCCCTCGTCAGGGATGTTATCAGAAAATATGATCCTGATACATTCGGTCTGCAGGAAGCTCATTACAGATGGATGAATTATCTTTGCAAAGAGTTAAAGGATACATATGATTATGTGGGTGTTGGCAGAGATAACGGCAAAAGACAGGGCGAATTTTCTCCCGTTTTCTATAAAAAGGACAAATACGAAGTTATTGAAACAGGTAATTTCTGGCTGTCTGAAACTCCCGAAAAACCCGGCAAGGGCTGGGATGCAGCCTGCATAAGAATCTGTTCCTATGCTGTTCTTAAGGACAAAAAAACAGGCGAAAAGATTGCGCATTTCAACACTCATCTTGATCATGTGGGAGATGTGGCAAGAAGTGAGGGCGCAAAGCTCATCGCTGAAAGAGCCGATGTTTTCAAGGGTGTGCCCACAATCGTTACGGGTGACTTCAATGTAAATCCCGAATCAGGTGCTTACAAAACAATCATTGCACAGGGCTTCACAGACGCAAGAACTCTTGACAAGAATGCAAATGATGTTAAAACATACAACGGTTTTGACGAAAACACTCCCGAAATGATTGACTTTGTTTTCATCAAAAACGGATTCAAGGTTAAATCCTGCAACACAATCACCGACAAGGCTGGCGACAGATACATTTCTGCCCACTACCCTGTTCTTGCAGAATTGGAACTTTAATAAAATTTCCGTCGGACAATCCAATGTCTGACGGAAAATTTTTATCATTGCAAAAGACATCTCTTATGAATATCATATAAGTAAGGGGTGGTTGTAATGAAAATTAAAGCTCAGACGGATAACAGAATCTGCATTGAGCTGACGCATGAGGATATGGTGGAGCTGGATATTACATATGAGGAGCTTGACTATTCCAACATCGAAACAAGGCGTGTGCTGTGGACTCTGCTTGATGAAGCAAGGCTGCAGCTCGGCAGAAACATACGTCTTACGCAGAAAATGCTGATTGAGGCTGTGCCGAATGACAACGGCGGATGCACGATTTATTTCACCGTTACGGATGAGCCATATGGCAAAGCAGGTAAAAAACAGCTCGTAAAACACGGCTGTACAAAAACAGTCTGTCAGTCGTCGGACATCAATAACATCGGAGCTCTTGCAAAGGTGCTGTTTTCTTTGGGCAATACGGCAAGAAGCGAACTTTTCACCGACGGCGAAAAATACCGTCTTATCCTGAGTCCCGATTCAGCTCTGCAGGACACTATCGAACAGACGATATGCGAATACTGCGATATCTGCGATGAATCGACAGCACCGTATACATATGAACACTGGAAACTTCTGGCATCACCCGATGCCGTGGGAATACTTGCCGTTACTTTCTGATAATTTCAGCAAAAAAACAACAGACCTTGTCCGATGACAGGGTCTGTTTTATTGGTGCGGATAACAGGGGTCGAACCTGCACGCATCGCTGCACAAGATCCTAAATCTTGCGTGTCTGCCAATTCCACCATATCCGCATATAAACAATAATTTATCGCATGCGATAAATTATTGAATGAAATTCGCACCGATGGTGCGAGTGAAATATCCGTCAATGACGGATATGAAATATTTGTTTTACAAATATGAAATTTTTGCCTTCGGCAAAAGTGTCGGAAGCCGCTTTGCGGCTTGAATTATAAGAACCTGACTT
>JAFXLD010000029.1 GCA_017531385.1 Clostridia bacterium | reverse complement strand
TGTTACACCGTAAAGCTCTGAAAGCATACCCTCATAACCGTACTGATGAACAGCAGACTGTGTCTGTTTTGCAGTAGTAAATTCATGCCGATTGCAAAGCATATCAATGCCGGGAAGCTTAAAGCTTCTGTATGAACGCATTGCTTCACCAAGGGATGCTGTTTGTGAATTGAGTGTAGGCTCTTGCATCATATGTCCCGTAAGGGCAATTCCATTTTCATTACACCATTTACCCACAGTATCGGCAAATGATGTTGCAAATAATTCAGCAATAAAATCGTGGTATCTGTAACGGTGCACAGAGGGTTCAGAGCCGGGCTTATCCCAGAAAATTTCAGGAAGGGTGTCAAAAATATCTTCACCATACATTTCTTTGTAAAGCTCAGGAACCTTATCAGTCCACGGCATTGTAATATCCATTTTATCAAATGAATTGTTAAGAACTCTTTTCCTTGTGAACTGAGGCTCATCAGTGAAAATAGCGGGAACTGTTTTATCAAATTCATCTCCTACTTTGTCTTTATATTTTTCATGGGTTACTTCGATGAATTTTTTAACAGCCTCACGGCTCAATGTGTCAAGATATGTCTGATTGTTATACCAGCTTGAGGGTGTGTGTATTTCAAGAAGGGCGTACCACTTTGTGCCTTCAGCTTCATCGTCCTCGCTGATTTTTTTATATGAAGAAAGAAAGCCTTCATTATCAAGAACGACATCATAACAGGCAATAAGCATTCCTCTTCCGCTTCTCCCACCCTCAGAACTGGAGGTGTTTACGGCATAATTTTCGGCTTCTCTGTACGGAGTGAAAAGAAGACATCTGCTTCTGTATTTTTCGTCCTTTGTTACAAGTCCACCTGCAGCACCCGATGGCCAACGGTCTTCGTCATAAAGCCATGCAAGCATTTTTTCTTTCTTTGCATTATCAACAGCAGCCTTAATGAGACTCATATATTCCTCGCCCAGGTACTCGTTTTCAAGACCTGTTCTTACGTGAAGATGAAATCCGCCGAGTCCCATTTCCTTGAATACATCTATCTGACGGCATAATTCTTCTTTTGTCAAATATGAGTTAAGTGCCCAGAAAGGTGTTCCACGGAATTCAGATGTAGGATTTTTAAAAAGTTCTGTTTTTAGTGATTTTTCAACGTTCTTTTTATATAACATATTATTCACCTTACGATATTGTGAATTTATTTAAGTGTAAATTCGGCATTATTATCCGAAAAGTCTTTTTTGTTTCCGATAGTGTTAAGAAGCATACTTCTTAAATCAATTTTTTCACCATTTTTGCTAAGTTTAGGTTCAACCTTTTTAAGCACAAATGAAAACCTGTCAAGAATACCTGCAAGAAGGTTATATCCTGCTGTCCCCTCAACATAAGGCATATCACCTGTGAATATGCTTAAGCCGACTTCACCAACAAAATCTGAAAACTTTTTCTTGTCAAATTCTTTATCTCGTTTTAAGCAAAGCAAACGCTTTAATGACTTAACCGTCATTTTGTCAAAGCGCTTTCTTGCAAATGCCTTAAGGTGC
>JAFXLD010000028.1 GCA_017531385.1 Clostridia bacterium | reverse complement strand
TCAGAAATTTTTGTATCGCTCTTCGGCTGAGTAAATTTATCAGAAGTTAAAACACTCATTAACTGATAAAACATTGCACAGTCTTCCTGCAAACTGTTTTCTTTATTCATCAAGCACTTTGCAGTTGCACTGTTATTAAGATTAAAAATATATGTTTCTTCATTTTTCTTTTCGGCATAAGAGATAATTCCTCTTGCCGAAATCATCGGTATTTCATAAGTAATGTGTGCCATTGTTTCACCTCTGATGGACTTATTCTGTATAAAGGATACTACAGCCACCCCTGTAATGTCAACTCTTTTGCACCCGAATAATCGGGTGCTTTTTTCATTTAAAACAGCGGTATTACTTTAACGAGCATTATTCTTTGACGGTAATCCTTACAATTACAAAAGCGGAATCAGCAGCTCTTACACTTGCTTGTGTAAAGGGCTGCTTCTCCTTAACACGCTTCGTGAGTGTACTGATATACAGGAGCTTGACAGAACTATCGTAAATAAATTGATACGCAGAATAGAAATTCACAACAATGATAAATATGACGGTCATTGTCATGTTAAAGTTGATATTTACTTTACAGGTGCAGGAATGATTGACATTCCTACCGAGCAGGAAATATTAACACTTATGGAGGAAATCAGAAGTGAGGCTGATCGCCTTCAAACTGCTTAAAAGCAGAAATGGTGCAACTCCTTTTGGGAGTTACACCATACTCTACATAAAAAACTTCCTTACGCCCCCGAAGCAAACGGATTATCGGGGTTTGTTTGGTCCCTTTAGGGGTGGAAATAAACCCCCGGTTCTACCGGGGGAAGAAAACGAGCGGAGCAAAAATAAAAACGGTGAGCTCAAAGCAAACCGAAAAGACCTATGAATAAGAAGAACCTCCAAGTATAATAGTAAGTGGTTTGGCCGCCGCATTACTAAAATAAAAGGAGGTTTTTCACAATGAAAATTAAAAATAATGAGATAAAAAGTAGTGCTCACTCAAAGTACAGATGTCAGTATCATATAGTCTTCGCACCAAAGTACAGAAGAAAAGAAATCTATGGAAAACTGAAAAAAGATATAGGAGAGATATTGAGAAAACTGTGTGAGCAAAAGGGAGTAGAAATAATAGAAGCCGAAGCATGTGTAGACCATATACACATGTTGGTAAGTATCCCGCCACATATAAGTATAGCACAGTTTATGGGATATCTCAAGGGTAAAAGTACATTGATGATATTTGAAAGACACGCAAATCTGAAATACAAATACGGAAGCAAATGATGCAGCTCACTTTGAAACAAACCCCATCGCAGCAACAGGCAATCATGTATACGCAACAGAAAAGGAAAAGGTCGAAGCAACATGTACCGAAGACGGTTATATAATCATGGCATGTGAGTGCGGCAAAGAAGAGAAAACAGAACTCAAAGCAACAGATCACGATTGGGGCGAATGGGCAGAAACAAAGGCTCCCACAGCTACTGAAGCAGGCGAAGAAAAACGCATTTGCGGTAAATGTGGTGAAGAGGAAACACGCTCAGTTCCTGCTCTCGAAACAGACACAGATGAACCCGCACCCGATCAGCCTCAGAAGCCTGTTAAGCCTGATGAACCTGAAAAAGGCAGTTGTGACAGATGCGGCACAGTTCATACAAACATCTTCCAGAAGCTTATCTGCTTGCTTATGGATCTTATGCATCGAGTATTGAATATGCTTACAGGTATATTCAGGTAATATGTAATAAAGCACTAACCGCCGGGGAGTAAAATCCTCGGCGGTTGTTTCTTTTTTATATTGCGAAAATGTCAGGGTTTAAAAAAATGTCTTAACATATTAAAAATTATTTCTGTCAGTGAATCTTTACTCTTTTCAGAACATTCCGTGGGAATTTCCGGTGTCTGAGTCATATCGTTGCACATATATATTTTTCTGCAAAGCCCGGCTGTTGCAAAATCCAGTCCCACAATACCGAAATATCCTTTTTCTTTGAAATCATATTCTTTGAGAAATACATTTATTTTATGTGAAGTGAAAATCGGGCAGGGAATACCGCCGATGCAGTTTGCCATGTTGATGTTGTAGTTGTTTCGGTCAGGTTTTTCCTCAATAAAAGCATTCATTGCTATTATTTTTTGTGCAGGTGTCTGCTTGTAAGAATCCTGGACAAACAGATGAGTATAAGCTGTGTTTGCATCTTTTATATATGAAACATTTCCCGTTCTGAAATCTGTTGTCTGGGTTGTTCCTACATACGGATAACCGCAGAAGTTTATACCGCTGTTGTGATCATTGAATTTTTCATCTGAAATACCAACGGCACGAAGAAGAATAATTTTACCTCTTGCTTCATCAAGACTGGGTGTTCTGTTCTCAAGAAACCATGAGCTGTTATCTTTCTGAATGTGTTTTTCATAAAACAGTTCAAAAAAAACATCACCGGATGAAGTGTTATCTTCTTTTAACTGAAAAAGAATTGTTTCACGGGGATTTTTTTCAAGAAAATTTTTGCAGATTGCGACGATATCTTCCGCAAGGAGCTTTTTTGCAAAAAGCCCGTGAGAAACTTTGCAATCGGATATACTGTGCGCACAGATAAATTCTTTGTTTTTCAGTCTGAATCGCATATCGAAGTATCGCACACCTGCATAAAGCTGTTCTTCAACAGTCAGAGACTGGGTCTGAGAAAAAAGAGAAAATGTGCAGTATTTTGTTACACTATCATGTGTTCCGGGAATATTCAGTGCCGTTATCGGAATCGCTCCGTCAAGTGCACTCATCCAGTTTGAGCCGTTTACGGTTGGTGTTTTCATAAAAAAATCCAAAGCGAAAATAAAAATTATTAATCAGCTTTCGCTCTTTTCCTTATTTTTTATAATAACATTTTATCATTTTGCATTAATGCTGTCAAGAAAAAGCAAAACTGAAGCAGATTGATGAAAAATTATTCTGTTGTATTGTTTTTCTTATAAATTTGTATTATAATGTAATGGGATGATGAAATACCCAAATATAACATGTCAGGAGGATAATCATGGCAAAGTTAGAGCATACCTTTTACGGTAATTTTGATGAAATACTCGTCCGCATTGTAAACGGGATCATGAGAGGCAGTACGTCGGCTTCTTTGGAAGATTCCAGCGATTTTTACAGCGGAAGTGCAAGGTGCAGTGTACGTGTGTTTGAAAGATACAGCTATGCGGGCGGAAACCGTGTAAGTATGAGCGTAACGCTGTTTCAGAACGGAAATGATGCCATTCATCTTTCTGCAATAACGTCAGGTGGCAGCCAGGCAATGTTTTTTAAGGTGAACACATGGGGCGAAGAATCATTTTTAGATAAACTGCGAGAATTGTTATAAATTATTTTATTCACGGACAGTATTGTGATTTTTGCAATGCTGCTGACTTTTTTGTGCCTGATTATATGTTTTTTGTACAGCTGTATTTTGAATATAAAAAAACACATCTTCGTTTTTTCTTTGAAGATGTGTTTTTTTATCATTTAATTAATTGATAGCATTATCTTTCGATTTGGCTGAATTTTTTAATTAGAACAAATCTGAAAGCTGTTCTTTGATGCTGTCGAAATCAGCACCGATGAATCCAAGAATTGTCTTGAAGATTTCAAGAACTCTTCTAAGAAGACTAACAAAATATGTCATTTCTATTTCCACCTTTCTGAAAATTATAACAAGATTTTCCTGTCGATATAATTATATAATATTTAGTTTGTTCATATATTTCCAAAGTGTTAATAAATGGTAAAAAAATTATTAACAATAGGTGTAAAAATTGTCAAATTAATATACAAATATATGTGGAATATACAAAAAAACTGCCTCGTTTTCACGAAGCAGTTATGAGTCTTATTCTTAGATGTTATCAAGAACAGCAGCTCTGTAAATAAGTTCGCCGATAATATTTCTTCTGAGCATTTCAAGGAATTTCAGGAACATTTCAACGATTGCGGGATATTCGGGCTCTTCGGGATAGTAAATCATGCAGTCCTCCATGTTACCGTCGTCACATACGAAGGGCTGAGAAAGAACAATACCGCCTTCGTTCTTGATCTGGAAACGTACATAAGAGCCGATTACATCGCTATAATCACGAAGATTGATTGAATCGCCTGTTGCGATAACTTCACCGTCTGCAACCCATTCAACCGTGTAATCTGTTGTTGATTCGATTGTAGCTGTGATTGTATCATTTGCTTCATCAACGTCAATTCTTGTAACCTTTGCATAGTCGCCTGTGCCTTCGAATTCTTCACCCATTTCAACCTTTGAGATTGTGGAGCAGGCAAAGAATGTGCCGTTTTCCATAGCTGTACGAAGATTCTCAACAGTATTTTCGGGCATGAGCATCATTTCTGCTGTAAGACCGATTGTTGAAAGAACATGAGAGTCATCGTTTGAGAAGCCCCAGATAACTCTGCCTCTGGGAACTGTGTACATAAGAAGCTGATCCCAGATAACACGGTCGTATCTTGCAACTGAGTCGCCTTCGTTGTAAACTTCAATACCTACACAGCTCTTATATTTCATAAAGATGTCTGCCCAGATCTTGAGGTTTTCGGGATCTTTAGCTCTTGTGATGTCATGATGTGCTGCATAGAAGTCACCGGGATGATCAATGAATGAAATACCGCCTGCTTTTTCTGTTTCGGCAACGGGAGTTTCATAGTCTTCTTCAATACCCCAGAGTCCCTGACCGTAGCCGCAGAAGAAACCGTTTACATGGTTCTTTCTCATAACAACGCCGTTCATTTCGATGCCGAGAGGCACATCAAGCATACCTCTGCCGTCACGGTCTGCACCGGAAGTGATTTCGGCATATCTTTCAGCACTCATGGGAGTAAGTCTCTTGATGTACTGATTATAACCGATAAGAGGAAGCATCTCAGGCTTTTTGTCCCAGCCCTTGTTTACAACACCGTGGTCTGTGATTGCAAGAACATCGTAGTCCTGAGCATAATATTCTTCAACAACGTCTTTGATGTCCATTTCACCGTCACTGTAAAGAGTGTGTGCATGAAGCATTGATTTGTACTGACCCCATGTGTCCCAGTCAACAGTTTCATAGGGATTTGTGATGGTGTATTCAACTGTTTCTTCTGCAAAAACGGGAAGTGCAATAGTTGCAACCATAAGTACAGAAAGAACAATTGAAATTAACTTTTTGGAAATTGATTTCATAAAAATTTCCTCCTTAATTTTATTACTGTATAATAATAACATATTAATATATAAAAATGCAAGATGTTTTGTGATAACAGTTGATAATTTGTAAAAAAAATGATATCATCAAATCAAAAAGGAGGGAAGTCAGATGGTAAAAATCAGAGATTTGATATGGTATGAACGGTTAAATGAAGATAAACCTTACTGGTTTATTAACTGTGTAAATTATGAAATTGCAAATATTGAAGAAATTCCTGAAAAACTTGATGTGACTGATGATTATTTCATAACATATTGTTATGATTATGCCTATGTACCGTTTCCTGTGGTAGATTATAATAAGATTGCAAAGGATTATCTTGCAGTTTTAAATAACCGTCAGGTTTCTGATTACCTGAAAAAACTTTCCGAAGATGAATTCGGTCGTGAATTCGAAAGAATTTTTCATTGCGGTTTTTCACATGATCACTGGAGAGAGTATTTTTATGCTCGTAAAAGTGAAATATTGGTAAATTGGTGTAAGGAAAATAAAATTCCTTATATTGATGATTTTGCACAGTAAAAATGAGCACTACCTTCGGGCAGTGCTCAAATTGTTATATAAGCTTATTTCTTTTTAAACTGCTGTTTCATACGAAGTTCTTTGGAGAGGATTTTTTTACGGAGTCTGAGGCTCTTTGGAGTTACTTCAAGGATTTCATCATCGCTTAAAAATTCCATGCTCTGTTCAAGGCTGAGTGTGGAGTGGGGAACAAGACGGAGTGCATCGTCTGAGCCTGCAGCACGTGTGTTTGTCATCTGTTTTTTCTTGCAGACGTTACATACGATGTCTTCGTTTTTAGCACATTCGCCGCAGATCATACCCTCATAAACAGGTACACCGGGTCCGATGAAAAGTCTGCCTCTGTCCTGTGTGTTGAAAAGACCGTAAGCTGTGCTTTCACCTGTTTCGTGAACGACGATTGAACCTCTGTCACGGGTCTGGATTTCACCCTTGAAAGGCTCATAACCTGCAAAAAGGTTGTTCATAACGCCGTAGCCGTTTGTGTCTGTGAGGAACTCACTTCTGTAGCCGATAAGTCCTCTTGCGGGAATTCTGAACTCAAGATGTGTTGTGCCGCCGTCACGGATGCTCATATCTTCAAGCTCACCTTTACGGGAGCCGATTTTTTCCATAACTGCACCCACATAAGCATCGGGCACTTCAACGATAAGAAGCTCCATGGGTTCAAGTGTTTCGCCGTTTTCGCCTTTTTTAAGGATAACCTTGGGACGGGAAACAGCAAATTCATAGCCCTGTCTTCTCATGGTTTCGATAAGGATTGAAAGATGAAGCTCACCTCTGCCCGAAACCTTGAAAGAGTCGGTGGTTTCTGTTTCTTCAACTCTCATGCTGACATTTGTTTCAACTTCCTTGAAAAGTCTTGCACGGATGTTTCTTGAAGTTACAAATTTACCTTCCTGACCTGCAAAAGGGCTGTCATTTACCATGAAATTCATGGAGATTGTGGGTTCATCAATTTTTACGAAGGGAAGAGGCTCAATGCAGTCAGCGGCACAGATTGTTTCACCGATGTTAAGCCCCTCAATGCCTGAAACAGCAACAATATCGCCTGCTTCGGCTGAGTCAACTTCAGCTCTTCTGAGACCCTCAAACTGATAAAGTCTTGAAACTTTTACATTCTGAGTTGTGCCGTCCTGCTTACAGATAACAACATTCTGACCCATTTTAACTCTGCCGCGTTCAACTTTGCCCACACCGATTCTGCCGACATAATCGTCATAGTCAAGTGATGAGAAAAGAAGCTGAAGCGGCTGTTCCGGGTCACCTTCGGGAGCATCAATGTTGTCAATGATAGCCTGAAGAAGAGGCTGCATATCGCCTTCACGGACATCGGAGCTGAGTGAAGAATAACCCTCTCTTGCAGATGCGTAAATAACGGGAAATTCGATCTGATCCTCGTCTGCACCGAGCTCAATGAAAAGGTCAAGCACTTCGTCAACAACTTCTGCAGGTCTTGCACCGGGACGGTCAATTTTATTGATGACAACAAGAGGCTTTTTCTTAAGTGCAAGAGCCTTTGAGAGAACAAATCTTGTCTGAGGCATACAACCCTCAAAAGCATCAACAAGAAGCAGAACACCGTCTACCATCATCATGATACGCTCAACCTCACCGCCGAAATCAGCATGACCGGGAGTGTCGATAATGTTAATTTTAACTCCGTTGTAGTGAACGGATGTGTTTTTTGAAAGAATTGTGATTCCTCTTTCTTTTTCAAGGTCGTTGGAGTCCATAACTCGTTCTGCGACCTGTTCGTTGGCTCTGAAAGTACCGCTCTGATGAAGCATCTGGTCAACAAGTGTTGTCTTACCGTGGTCAACGTGAGCGATAATAGCTATATTTCTTAAATCCAAATTTATACCCTCTTTATCTTTTTCTACTGATATATAATACTATATATAATATTGAGTTGGCAATAGTGAAAACACCGAAAAAAAGAAGATTTAAAATCGAATATTTTATTTACTTTTTTAGCACATCATTGTATAATTTAAGAAAAATTCTGTTGGAGAATAGTTATGACTGATTTTAAACGCACACGCAATGCCTGTTATTTTACATATGTGGCGATGGCTTCGATTTTTTCTCTGCCGCCTCTTTTGTTTGTCACATTCCGTGAAACATACGGCATTTCATACACTCTGCTGGGCACTCTTGTACTGATAAATTTCAGCACACAGCTTTTAATCGACCTGATTTTTACATTTTTTACAAAATATTTCAACATTAAATTGACTGTCAGGGTAATGCCTCTGCTGACAAGCATCGGTATGTTCATTTATGCCTTTGTACCGATGTTTTTCCCTGATTATGCCTATGCAGGACTTGTTGTCGGCACGGTTATTTTCTCAGTTTCAGCAGGTCTGAGTGAAGTGCTTCTGAGTCCCGTTGTTGCGGCAATTCCATCGGACAATCCCGACCGTGATATGAGCCGTCTGCACTCACTTTATGCATACGGAGTTGTGATTGTAGTTGTGCTGAGCACTGTTTTTCTTCGTATTTTCGGAACTGAAAACTGGATGTATCTTACATTTTTCTGGGCATCTCTGCCGATAATTTCTTTCATCCTTTTCTGCACTTCACCCATGCCCGATGTTAATATGAACAACGGTGAAAAGGACGGCAAAAAGAAAAAACACAAGGGTATGTTCCTTTGTGTTATGTGTATTTTTCTCGGTTCAGCCGCTGAAAATTCAATGACAAACTGGATTTCGAG
The DNA here is from genome assembly GCA_017531385.1 of Clostridia bacterium. Taxonomy (GTDB): domain Bacteria; phylum Bacillota; class Clostridia; order Oscillospirales; family Acutalibacteraceae; genus UBA1081. Next base: position 77,621 of record JAFXLD010000028.1, on the reverse strand, counting down.
TTATATGGAAAATGCCTTGAACATTCCGAAAGTTGTCGGTGACGTGGCAGGAATGGCACTGTTCGGAATTCTGTTGGGACTTGGCAGAACACTTTATGCAAAGTACGGTAAAAATATCTCAAATGTGCTTCTTGTCAGCATGACATGTGCCGCCGTCTGTTATCTTGTTTCAGGTTTTTCGCAGAATGTGATAGTTGCAATGATTGCATGTATTCTGACGGGACTCTGCACAGCAATGCTCTGGCCCGGTACACTGATTCTTATGGAAGAAAAATTCCCGAATCCCGGTGTTGCGGCTTATGCACTCATGGCAGCAGGCGGTGATTTCGGCGCATCCGTTGCACCTCAGCTTTTAGGCATAATTGTGGATAAAGTCACAGTAAGTGAATGGGCAATGACTTTGAGTTCTTCAATTGCTATGACACCTGAGCAGATAGGTATGAAAACAGGTATGCTCGTGGCAGCTCTTTTTCCCATTCTCGGTGTTGCATTGCTGATCTTAATGCGGAAGTATTTTAAGAAAAAGAAGAATTGATAACAACATCACCCCGCTTATGCGAGGTGATTCTTTTTTAAGTCTGAAAACTGAAAACTATCCCGTTTTTCGTTTTTTTATGGGAATAACGGTAGTTGTGGAGTTCAAAAATCTTTTTATTCACGGGCAGTCCCATTCCCGTTGACTTGTCACTGCTGTTACGGGCTTTGTCGGCTCTTGTAAACACCTGCCACATATCTTGTGCGGGAAGTTCGCCGTCAAAGTCATTATAAACACAGAAAATGAAGCCTCTGCTGTCTTTTTTCAGTGTCGCAGTGACATTTTTTTCGCCTGTTGCGTATTTTATTGCATTTGAAAGATAATTGTCAATTGCAATTGCAATGAGTTCACCGTTGCACTCTGTGAAAACATCGTCTTCAATTTCTTCCGTCAGATTTGCGCCCATTGAGTCTGCAAAGTTTCTGTATTTTGATACTTCTTCTCTGACAATCTGACTGAGGTTGCATTTTTCTTTCTTTACTTGAGTCAGGTCGGAAATTCTGTTGAATGTCAGAAGCTGCATAACAATTGAATTCATCCTGAGTGCTTCGTCATAGACGGATTTTACATATTCTCCGTTTTTTTCGGGATTTATGCCGTCAAGCACACATTCACACTGATTCTGAATGACCGCAAGGGGAGTTTTCAGCTCGTGTGCCGCCGCAGAAATGAATGCCCGTTTTGACTGTTCAAGATTTTTCTGCTTGTTATAGAGTTTTGATGCCGAAAAAAGAATAACAATTGTGACTATCGCAAACATGATAAAAAGGTAAAATGAAAAAAGTCTGAATATATATGAAGTGATTACTTCAATGGGGTAGGAGTATTCCACCTCATAGAAAAACATGTAGTCGCCTAAACCATGTTGCCAACTCATTTCTCCCGTGCCGGAGAAACCGCTGCCTCCGGTTGACTCGTCAAAAACACAATTTTCTATCTGTTCTTTAACTTTTGCCGCAGTTTTTTCATAATAGATATGGTCGATTGAGTTTTCGTCAAGGTCGTGAAGATAATAGTAGAGTGATGTGTTTTTGTCTGTGAAAGAATGTGTAACGGGTAGGTCGGTAAAAGTAAATTTTCTTACATTATCACGCTGGTCATCAAGTGAAAATGAAACGGGTATGTATTTTTCGCCGTCAAAATTCACTTCGAGTTCTTTGAACATAGTGCTTCTGCCGTTTGCTTTTTTCTGATATTTCAGAATTTCTTCTTTCAGCTCAGGTGTCATATATTCTTCGATAGAGACATAATTCATGCCACCGCCACCGTCGTATCTCGGAATCCACCATATACCGCTTTCGCTTTTGAAAATAATATTTTTATCTTTGTCAATCATGGCAAATGCAAATGCAGGTTTTGCATTTGTGGAGTAAACGGGATTGTGCCCAAAAGTCATCCGTCTGTGTAGGTCAACAGTATTTTTTGTTTCGGATTCATAAAAATCGTGCAGAAATTCATTTGCTGTGGTATCTGACCAGAATATATTCATGTTGTTTAAGACATTTTCGCCGCAACCCCAGAATATCATCAGCTCAGCACAGAAAAACAATACAAAAACAACTACAATAATTTTTCGCAGTAATTTTCTTTTTGTCATACCGTCACCCCTCTCTGAATGAATAACCGCCGCCGATTACGGTTTTTATATGTATCGATTTTTCGCCGAGTGCTTTTCTGAGCTTTTTGATATGCGTATCAACAACTCTTTCGTCACCGTCGAAGTCCCAGCCCCATATTTTTGTGAGAATCTGCTCTCTCGTCAGCACCGTACCGTTGTTTTCCATAAGAAGTTGCAGGAGTTGAAAGGTTTTGTTTGAAAGTTCAATAAAGTTGTTATTAACGGTTATCTGACGGGCACTTTTGTCAAGCTTTATGCCATAAAGTGAAATTTCATTCTGCAGGGAATTGCCCCTGTATCGTGTAATCATCACGTTGCATTTCTGTGTCAGTACCGACATCGGGAACGGCTTTGTTATGTAATCATCACAGCCGTTTCTGAATCCGTCAAGGATGTCCTGCTCTTCACCGAGTGCAGAGAGGAAGAGAATGGGGGTATCCGTTGTTTTTCTTATTATTTTACAGGCTTCAAGACCGTTCATAACAGGCATCATCACATCGAGAATGATAAGGTCAAAGTTGTTTTCACGTGTCTTTCTGACGGCTACTTCACCGTTTTCCGCAAGAGTGATATCAAATCCTTTTGCACAAAGATAATCACGAAATGTTTCTCTGATTTTTATTTCATCATCACAAACGAGTATTTTATACATGGTAAACACTCCTTTCGTGATCATATTATAACACAGATGTGTACTTTGTGTGTTGAAATCTTGAATTTCAAAGAAAAAAACGGAAGCCAACCGACTTCCGTTTGTGTGTTTATTATTTCATAAGTCCGTTTGCAACGCACCAGTTGTGGAATGACTTGAGTGACTGGAGTCTTGCACTTGAAAGTGTGTTCGGGCTTCTGTTGATGGGCTTGAAATTCTTGACACCCTGAAGCTGAACGAGATATTTTGCAGAGTTGTTGAAACCTGAGTCAATAGCATTGTCGAGAAGAGTGATTTCGTTGAATCGCTGCTCTGCAAGAGCCATGTCACCGCTCATGAATGCTTCGTGGAATCTCTGGAAGAATGCACCGCCGCAAGCTGTGGGGGTTGCCATAACACCTCTTGCACCTGCCTTGTAGCTTTCAAAAAGGAAAGGCATGTTTGCCTGTATGAGGCAGGATTCGCCTTTTTCTTCAATCTTTGCACCGATACCTTCTATTGTGCAGGTTGTATCCTTGATGCCCATGATGCCGCATTCTCTTACAAGTCTGCCGTATGTCTTGCCTGAAATAAGGTGAGGCTGGAAACCGGGGAATTCGTACATAAAAACGGGAAGGTCAGTGTGCTGACAAAGTTCACCTATGTAGTTAACAAGTCTGTCTTCATTGTAATCACCGCCGAAGCCCTTTGTTGTGAAAACGATACCGTCAACACCTGTCTGTGACATTCTCTTGACTTCTTCAACCTGTGCAAACCATGAGGGCTCAACGTTTGCAGTTGCAACGATTGTTGTGTCACCTTTGTGTTTTGCTGTGAGAGTTGCGAGCTTGAGTCTTTCTTCAAGAGTGAGATTTGTCATTTCTGAGCTGCCGCATACTGCAAAAAGATGTTCAACACCCTGTTCTACCTGCCAGTCGCAGTATTCTTCATAAGTTGTCCAGTCGATTGTCTTGTCCTCATTGTAGGGAGTGAGCATAAGTGAAAAAATGCCTGTGGGGTTTTCTCTGAGTGGCTTTGCCATTTATACCATATCCTTTCGGAGATAAAATTTTACAGCTGAATTATACTGCAATAATATGAGTTTGTCAAACCTTTTGAAGGATTTTTATAAAAAATAAAACCACAGTCAAAGACGTTATGTATGTACTGTATGGAAAAAATTAAAAAATTGTTAAAAAACTATTGAATATGTTGGAAGTGTTTGGTATAATAGAAAAAAATTATGAAAGGAACATGAAATTATGAAAAAAGTTCTTTTTGGCGGTAAAAAAATTGTTGCAGTGTTTATGACAGTGCTCATGCTTGCAACAGCTCTCATGCCTGCTGTATTTGCAGCTGATACATGGATTGATGAATCACTTCTTATGGCAGACAGATTTATAACATCAGACAATACTTACGGTCTTGTCGGCGGTGTTACTGAAAGACACATTATTTTCAACAACGGAAAGAAAAATAACCAGATCAAAGGTTATGCAATGGAAGTTGACATCAACAATCCTGACATTTCTGTTATGATTGGTTATAACGATGGTGATATGGATGGTTGGAAAGCAACAACTGTCAAGTCACAGTCCAAGATTCTTGAATCAAAGGGCTATAATATTGTAGGTGCTGTTAACGGCGGACCTTTCAACACATCAACAGGTGAGCCCGCAGGCGTTCTTGTAATGAACGGTGTTCAGGGACATTCAGGCTCAAATTATCCCTTCTTTGCAATTCTCAAGGACGGTACTGCTGTTATCAGAACTGCAGGCAGCAGAACAGATGACGTTAAAGAAGCAGTAGCAGGTATGACTATACTTATGACAAACGGTCAGATCGTTGACCATACAGCAGACAAGGCAGTTCATCCCAGAACAGCTGTAGGTATCAGAGAAGACGGTTCTCTTGTTTTCTTCGTTGCAGACGGCAGACAGCAGCCCGAATCATGCGGTATGACATATACTGATCTTGCTCACACAATGTATGCTCTCGGCAGCGTTAATGCAATGGCTCTTGACGGCGGCGGATCATCAATCATGCTCACTCAGAGAGAAGCTACAGATGACCTTGTAGTAAGAAGCACACCCAGCTATGCAAGTATTGAAAGACCTGTTGCTACATCTATTCAGATCTGCACAACAGCAAAACCTTCAGGAGAATTTGATCATGTTGCATTCTCAACAGATAAGATTTTCTGTGCTCCTCTTACTCCCACTTCATTCAGCGTATCAGGCGTTGATAAGAACGGCTTTAAGACAAGCATTCCCGAAGGCGGTTATCTTGAAGTTGCTGATGATTCTTTCGGCAGCATTTCAGGTTCAACATTCATGCCTTCAATAAAGACAGGTAAGACAGCAATCAACTACGTTCTTAACGGCGAAGTTGTTGCAACAATTCCTGTAGAGATTTCTAATGAAGCTGACAACTTAATTGAAATGTTCTTCAGAGAAATGATGCAGGCTTTCATGAATATTTTCAATCTTTTGCAGACACTTATTGAAAAACTCGGCGAAAAAGGTATAATTTAAACATAATAAATGCCACCGATGAAAATCGGTGGCGATTTTTTTATATAAACAATAATTTATCGGCTCTGCCGATAAATTATTGTTTATCAAACGGATTGACAAAATCATCGGCAGAGGGCATCTGACCGTTTTTGCCCATTTCAAAACGATAGATTTCTTTCTTGGAAATATCGATAAACGGAATGATTATCGGCGGGATTCCGCTGTTTGATGTAAGTGTTGATATGAATGCTCTCATATAAGGGAACATATCGTTATATGTTTCCACATGAAGAACTTCCTTTGCTGTGCCTTCCTTGAAACGGAATACACCTGTCGCCGTTACGGTAATCTTAAATTCATCAGGTGCTGTTTTATCCGTTATCTTTGCTGTTAATTCTCCGATACAGGTGTTCTGATTTGAATATTTTACATTGTATGAATAACCGAAACCCAGTTCAATTTTTTTATTTGATTTTATATTGTTTTCAAACAGGGCTTTTGAGACTTTGAAGCCTGTCAGAGTAGCGTTTGTCATGTTTTATTCTCCTTTGTGTCTGAGTATTTTTTCCTGCTGTTTGTAGTCAGGCATATATTTTTCTATGAGTTTATAAAAATCCTTTGAATGGTTTTTATGTTTTATGTGAACTAATTCGTGAAGAATTACATAATCAATCGCTTTTTCCGGATAAGCAATGATGCGGTATGAAAAACATATCCCGTTTTTTGAATTGCAGCTTCCGTATCGTTTTTCGGCAGAAGTTATGCGCACATATGACGGAACAAGTCCTGTCAGATTGCTCCAATACTTCAATCTTTCGGGCAGATAACTTTTTGCTTTATTTATATATTCTGCTCTGTCCGCATCTGCGATTTTATATTTTTCTGCAATTCTGCGTCTTTCTTCTGTTTTTCTGAGTGTTCGGTTGATCCAATCAGTGTTTTTTCTGATGAAATCTTCAATGGTTTTCTGTGTGCATTTTTTTGGCGCACGGATTATTATTTTGCTCTCTTTTGTGATTTCCAATGACAGAGTTTTTCTGTCAGAACGTATTAATTCATAATTCATAATCATTATTGAGATTTTCCTGCATTTGTGGTAAACTGTTTTTCGGAAGTGATAAATATGACTAAGAAAATTGTATCAAACTGTGAAACATGTGAAAACTATATTTATGATGAACAGTATGATTCATACTATTGTGATATGGATCTTGACGAAGATGAAATGATGCATTTCATGACCGGTACATTCGGTAATTGCCCTTATTACAGGGATAATGATGAATACCGTATTGTCAGAAAGCAGAATTAAAGGGCAAAATCTTCTTCGGAAAAGTCGGTTTGCAGTTTTACGGTATCAGGTACACGTTTTAAGGGATCGTATCTGAATTTACGGCAAAATGAGTCCGGTTGCATTACACCTTTTCTTTTGCACAGAATCGTTTTTCCGTCATTAGTAACGATGCCCGTTTCGCAGTAAATACATTTTGGCGATACATTTTTTCCTGATAATGTTTTTTTCATTGTAACACCTTCTTGCTGTTCATTTTACAATAATCAGACAGATGTGTCAAGACGAGGTGTACTTTTTATTGCTCAATTACATTATTAAAGATATGTTGAAAAAAACGGAAGATGTTGATGAATCGTCCCAAGAAAAATATGTGACTCTTCTGACAATTGAAGAATTTGAAAACAACATTACAAATATTCCGCACAAAAAAACCATGATGGGATTTCTGAGCCAGCTTGAATACACAAAAGCGCAGCTTTTCGGGTTATGTATTGCGGGAACAATATGTATACCCCAAAAAGACAGCGAAGTCAGAAAAAAAATCTGCATCGGTTTTTATATTACGGAGAAAAGATTTTTTCTTATCGGTGAAGACAGACTTACCGTTCCGCTTTTCGGCAGAATGAAAGAAACTCAGTTTCCCGAAAATATGACTTTATGCGGATTTTTTTGCAGACTTCTTAATCTCTGGATAGATGAAGATGTTAAATATCTTCAGAAAACAGAAAATGCTCTGATTGAACTTGAAGAAACTCTTACAGAAGGCGCAAGAGTTGATTTTGATGCAGAGATACTTCCGATCCGCAGAAATATGATTGTTTTTCAGTCATATTATTACCAGCTTATGAACCTCGGAATGACATTCAGGTCAAATATAAATCAGATGCTCAGCGAAGAGGATTGTATGAATTTTACGTTTTTTACAAGCCGTACGGAGCGTCTTCATATGCAGGTGCAGACGCTCCGGGACTATATTGTGCAGATAAGAGAGTCTTACCAGACCGATATTTCACTTAAACAGAGCAGAACCGTGAATGTTCTTACGGTTGTGTCTGCAATATTCTTACCGCTTTCTCTTCTTGCGGGATGGTACGGAATGAATTTCAAATATATGCCCGAACTGAGCAGTCCTTACGGATATCCGGCTGTTATCTGTGCAGGAATATTTATAGTGGTTACTGAAATTACTGTTTTTAAAAAGAAGAATATATTATAGTTTATTTATCCAATTCATCCTTAATAAAATACATCAACTGGCTTTCCTCAAGTTGTTCGGTGTTGATTCTGTTTATCATTTCTTCCACTGCTGATCTGTCTGTGGAAACGTCTGCAAAGCTTGTGTTTTCGCCTGCTATTCCGTAAGTTGTAAAACGGATTCCGTCTGCAGTTTGTTCTGAACTGATTAATTTGTAGTGTTTCATTTCTGATGTTCCTTTCGGTAATGATTTTTGCCTGTAAATTGTACTGTTTATCGGATAAATAAACAATTGATTTTATGGAAGAATAAAGAATGTAACTTTTATAAAAATACTGTGTTACATCAAATCTTAATTGTTAAAAATCATTATTTCTATAACAAAATATTGAAATATAGAATAAAAAACTGCCTTTTTTCAGAAAAAGGCGGTATTTTTTTATATTTTTGTATTGATTTTGGAAACAGATAAAATCTTCGGTTGATAAGCTGTATTTTTTTGATAAAAAATCAACCGATTTGACAAAAAACAAATAATGATGTATAATCGGCGGGAAAGGAGGCGGCAAAGTTACATATGTTAAAAAGAATAATGTGTTTAATTTTAAGTATTTTTATGCTGATTGTTGCAACGATTTCTTCGTCTGCCTATACAACTGATGATGTTGCAAATGCCGCGCTTGCGATGATTTTTAAACATGAGGGTGTTTATACCTCTGTTGTTGTAAATGATAATGGTGCCGTCAGTCTGGGAAAAGTCGGTTGGCACGGTTTCCGTGCTTTACGGTTGCTCAGAACTATTGCTGAAGCCAACAAGGAACAGGCTAAAGAATTGCTCGGAGAAGATTTTTATAATGAAATTATGACTGCAACAGATGCTGACTGGAATTACAGGGTTTTCACTGCTGCAGAAAAGAAACTTGCAGAAAAATTTCTTGCTACCGATGAGAGTAAAAAAGCTCAGGATGAACTTGCTTTTGAAGATATAAAGAGTTATATCGTTCACGGGCAGAGTATGGGGATTACAGACGGCAAAGCTCTTGTATACTTTGCAGATATTGAAAATCAGATGGGATCATACGGTGCTGAAAGAGTTGCTAAGGCTGCCATCAGTGCTGCAGGAGCTCCGTCAAAAGTTACACTTAAAGGAATGTACGATGCTGCCATGAAAGATAAAACAGCGGCAAGCAGTCCTACAAGAAGAAGATCAGCCTATGATTATTGTAACGCTCTGAAATTTGATTCGGAGGGTGTTTCAAGTTCTTTCAGAACAGGCGAATACAGAATAACTGCCGAACCGACTCTCAGAGTCAGAACCGGTCCCGGAACTACATATTCACAGGTGACAAATTCCAACGGTACAACTGTTGTTATTCCCACAGGGACAAAAGTTACAGTTACTGAAATCTCGGGTGATTGGGGCAAGATCAGTTACAGCGGAAAAACAGGATGGATAAATCTTCTGTATGCTGAATATGTTGAAAGCAATGTGACTCCTGCGAACAAACCTGATCTTAACGGTAACGGTAAAGTTGACGCTTCCGATGCAAGGCTCATACTCAGAGCTTCTGCAAAAATAGAAACGCTCAGTGCTTCGCAAAGAAAACTTGCCGATGTCAATTCAGACGGGAATATAACGGCATCTGATGCGAGAACAGTTTTGCGTATGGCTGCAAAACTTCAGTAAATTAGTGGTTCAAGGTGTTTTTATGAGTATTTTTGATAAGATTTCTCATTTTTTTGATGCTGCGGAATATGAAGAGTATGACTGCGGTGACAATACTACCATGCGTATTTATTACGGTGTTTCGGAAAATACTTTTTTTGAATATGAAAAAGAATTAGAAAATTCCGGTTATGTTGTGTCTCAGAGGCATGACATAGCCGGAAATATTCATTTTACGCTCAAGGGCAACGATGAAACATTGCAGTTTTACTACAATCCGTGCGCATTATCTGCAAGACTTATTGCAGACGGATACACTGCCGATGTGACAACACAGAAAAAAAAGTTCAACCGTGTGTGCAATACGGAGCTTTATCAGTTTGAAACGGATCACAGTCTTATTGACTGCGGAATGTGTTATATTATCCGTTGTTCCGATAACAGCTTTTTTGTAATAGACAGTGCACATTTCTATTCGATTCATGATAACGACAGAATTCACGATTTTCTCAGGTCTATGACCCCTGCAGGTGAGAAGATTCATATTGCAGGCTGGTTTTTAAGTCACGGACACGATGATCACATCTGTAAATGCACTGACTATCTGCTTTATAATATGAAAGATACGGTTATTGATAAGTTTTATTATAACTTTGTTCCTGATACTCACCGCGACAATGCAAACTGGGACGGAGCAGGAAAGGGCTTCCGCAGAAGTTTTTATAAAGCTGTGAAGGAAAGCGGAGTGCCTGTTGTAAAGCTTCATACGGGACAGCGTTTTTATGTCAGCAATCTTGAATTTGAGGTGCTTTGCACACATGAAGATGTGTGGCCCGCGTCATGTGCTGATTACAACAACTCTTCAACTGTTCTTATGATGAAAACGGAAAACACCAAGGTGCTTTTTCCCGGTGATGCAAGTGCAGAATCGAGTAAAGTGCTTGAGAGCAGATATGAAAATTATCTGAAATGCGATATTATTCAGCTTTCACATCACGGACATCACGGCACATCTGCCCGGTTTTATGAATATGCGGCAGCTCCCGTTGTGCTTTGCCCGAATACGGAAATAAAGATCAATGAGGAGGACCATATTCCCGCAAACAAAGTTGCAAAGGCTTTTGCCGAGGAATTTTATATTTCTGCAAACGGTACGGTAAAACTGACGCTTCCTTATGTGAAAGGCAGTGCAGAAAATTATCCTGATGAAACAACGGAGAATTTTGACGGAATAAAACAGCTCTGGAATTATGATTATACCGATGAATTCAAACAGAAGCATAACGAAGAGTTTGTAAAACGAGGCGGAAAATTATGATGTTTTTATTTTTCGGACTTTTTGTCCTTTTGTGCCTTTATAAGGTGCAGCTGAAACCGAAAAACGGTGAAAAATACATGACAGACTATATGTCTGTTGAAAAGACAATGTCAATAAAGGGTATTTTTATTCTGATTGTGTTTTTCAGTCATTTTAACAGCTATGTAACATTCTCTTCACCTGCGGAATATTATTATGTGAAAATTTTTCACATTATCGGTCAGGCAATGGTTACACTGTTTCTTTTTTATTCGGGCTACGGTGTAATGGAATCAATAAAGAAAAAGGGAATGCGTTATGTACATAAAATTCCTGTTACGAGAATTCTGGGCACTTATTTCAGGTTTGATATTGCTGTTCTGATATTCATTATTGTTCAGACAATTCTGGGTAATATATTCCCTGTATCTCAGTATCTTTTGTCTTTTACAGGCTGGGATGCGGTAGGAAACAGCAATTGGTACATTTTTGCTGTTATTGTTGCATATTTCGTCACTTTTGTATCTTTTGAAATCTGCCGGTTATTGACAAAAAAGGCATCAACTCAGGCATATAATTATTTATCAGCAGTTTTTGTAACTCTTGGCTGTCTTGCTTATATTTTTGTTCTTGCTTATTTCAAGCTTAAGTCTATGTATTGGTTTGACACGATTATATGCTATGCCTGCGGTATCTGGTATTCATTGCTGAGAGATAAAATTGAGAAAAAAATAAATAAGAATTTTGTTGTGTATGCAGTATTTTTCATCGGCACAGCGGCAGGAACACTTTATTTTATGCTGAAAAGAGGCTCAGGTTTTGTTAATGCCGAGCTTTATATGCTGTTCTTTGTTTCATTTGTTGTCATTATGTCAATGAGGGTTTCTTTTCACAACAAAATCCTTATGTGGTGCGGTAAAAACCTTTTCGGGCTTTATATCATGCAGAGAATTCCCATGATTGTTTTTAAGGCAATCGGCGTTGCAGATTTTAATGTTTATCTGTATTTTGTGCTATGTGTTGCTGTGACAGTTCCTGTTGCATGGGCATTTGAAAAATATACGGTAAAGCTTTGGAATTTAATTACATCTCCAAAAAAGAAAACTGCCTGATTTGTATTGACTTTTTTAGTGTTTTATTTTATTATTTATATATATGTACAAAAACAGGAGGGCTTGCAATTATGAAAAAAGGTTTTCTGAAATGTATTGCAGTTATAATGGTTGTTATTATGACAGCGATATATATTCCCATGACAGATGTTTCCGATCTGTTTTCTGTTGAAGCTGCAGCAGCAACAAAAACAGGCAGTCTTGGAAATAATGTTTCATGGAAATATGATACAAGCACAAAAACAATAACTGTCTCAGGCTCAGGTAATATGAAAAATTTTGCAAATGGTGATGACGGTCAGAATTGGGATTCTCTTGTTGTCGGATCTTTGCAATATCCTAACAGACATGCCGAAAAAATTGTTATCAACAGCGGTGTTACAAATATCGGTAACAATGCTTTCAGAGGTCTGACTGCTGTTAAGAGTGTGTCAATTCCCGCATCCGTAACAAGCATCGGCACTTCGGCATTTGAAGGTTGTTCTGCTCTTACAACAGTTAATATTCCTTCAAGCGTAAAAACTATCGGTGCTTATGCTTTTAAAGGAACAAAGTTTGCAAATGTTACGATTCCTGCATCAGTAACAAGCATCGGAGACAATGCTTTTGCAAATGTTTCAGGTCTCAAATTTACTTGCTTTTATGGAGATGCAGCGTATAATTACGCAGTAAAACATTCAAGTAATTATGTTCTTAAATGTGAACCGGTACTTAAAACTACTCTTGATGCAGCTAACAAGCAGGTAAAGGTTGCTTTTGAAATCAAAAACACTGCAGGTCTTAATGCAGCAAACTTTACTCTCACATATAACAGTGCAGTAAAGCCTGTATCAACTGATTATAAAGTAACAGAAGCAAACGGAGCTAATATAGCTGTTGTATTTAATGAAACAGGAAAAGTTTCAATTGCATTGGCTGCAACGGAAAATGTCAGTGTATCATCATTTGCGGTTGTTGAATTGATGTTTGATATAGTCGGACAGGCTGATACAGCAGAATTTTCACTTTCTGCATCTGCTGTTTTGTTTGACAATATAAGAATCAATGCAAAACCTGTTACAGGCAGTGTCGGTCTTCATGTTTATACCGAAAAGGTTGAAAAGGAAGCTGATTGTAAAAATCCCGGAACAAAGGTTACTGAATGTTCTGTCTGCGGAAAGAAAACAGAAACCCCGATTCCTGTTGATTCATCAAAACACGGTGAAACAGAAGTCAGAAACCAGAAAACAGCAACCTGTAAAGATGCAGGCTATACAGGCGATACAGTCTGTAAGCTCTGTGGTGTTGTAGTGATAAAGGGTAGTGATATTCCTGCTACAGGCAAGCATGATTACAATGCAGTTGTAACAGACGCAACCTGCACTTCATCAGGTTTCACAACATATACATGTAAGGTTTGTGCAGATTCATACAAAGGCGACTTTACTGCAGAACTCGGTCACGATTTTGATGCAAACGGTGAATGTACACGTTGTGATGAAGTAACTGTAATTTCTGTTACATTTACTGATAATACAGGCATAACAGTTGATGATGAATCAAAAACAATTATCATCAGAAAAACACTCAAGGCAGAAGAACTCAGAGCTAATATTGCTTCAGGTAACTGGGCAGTTACAGATGCTGAAGGCACAGCGCTTGCAGACGGCACTGCTGTTGCAGCAGGAAGCCTTATAAAGGCTGAATCAGCAGATATAACTTATACTGTAATCATTATGGGCGACGTTAACCGTGACGGCAGAATCACTGCTTCGGATGCACGTTCAGTACTCAGAGTTGCTTCACGTCTTGACAAGAGCGATGATATGTTTAATCTTATTGCCGATTGTGACGGTAAGACAAAAATTACTGCAGCAGATGCACGAATTGTTCTTCGTGTAGCTTCAAAACTTCAGACTTTCTGATATCAGAAATTGTAAACAAACCGTAGTAACGGTTAAAATATTTAAAACTGAAAGGTGATAAAAAATGCAGATTATGACACTTTTGGACCCGTTGGTAAGTGCACTTGCAGGCATTATTCAGAAATTTGCTTCTGTAATACTTGCCATGATGATAAGCGCAGGCAGCTTCGGAGCTCCTCCCACAGACACACCTATTGAGGCTCTCAGACCCGATGAAGTACAGCTTACTTTTACTGCAACAGGTGACTCTCAGATAAATGCGTTTAACTACAACCGCATATATCTTGATTTAATGCTTCAGGATATTGACAATGCTGTTACTCCTCAGGATGCTTTTCTGATTGCAGGTGATATCACAGAAAACGGTCTTACAGCTGAATGGGATATGCTCAAAGAGCTTTTCGGTAAGTACAATTACGGCGAAAATCTTATCTGGGCAACAGGTAACCACGATATCAGACTTCGTGATTATGAAGAATCATTGGGCAGATTCACTTCTACATACAATGAAATTACCGGTGGCGAGCTCGATTCCATGAGCTACACAATGGAGATCAACGGCTACACATTCGTTGTAATGGGTTCTGACAAAACTGTAATGGAAGAAGCTTATATCAGCGATGCACAGCTTGAATGGCTTGATGATTCTCTTGCAGAAGCAACAGCAGACGGCAAGCCTGTGTTCGTTGTGCTTCATCAGCCTCTTAAGAAGACACACGGTCTTCCCATTCCCTGGGGTAACGGTACAAACAAGAACGCAGGCCACGTAGGCGATCAGAGTGAAGAAATTCAGGCTGTTCTTGATTCTTACAAGAATGTTATTTTCATTACAGGTCATCTTCATTTAGGTATGGGACAGTACACATATGAAAAAATCGGCGAAAACATCCATGCAGTGAATGTTCCCGCTATAGGCAAGAATAATGAAGACGGCGGATACAATGAATTCTCAACAGGCTATTCTGTTGAAGTTTACGAAAACGAAGTAATCTTCAGAGCAAGAGACTATGCTAAGGGTATGTACCTTCCTGAGTATGATGTTGTTATTCCTGTAGAATAATAAAATAAAGAACCGTGGAGTAAAATCCACGGTTTTTTTGTGTCAATTCATTATATCAAAAATGCAGCCACTTAAAGTGACTGCAATTTTTTTATACTAGCTTATTTTACTGCTTCAAGAAGAGCATCAACCTTGTCTGTATGCTCCCAGGGAAGATCGATATCTGTTCTGCCCATATGACCGTAAGCTGCTGTCTGGCTGTAGATGGGTCTTCTGAGGTCGAGTGTATCGATAATTGCAGCAGGACGAAGGTCGAAAACTTTGTTTACAGCTTCTGCGAGCTTTTCGTTTGAAACTTTGCCGGTGCCGTATGTGTTGACCATAACAGAAACGGGACGTGCAACACCGATTGCATATGCAAGTTCGATTTCGCATTTTCTTGCAAGACCTGCTGCAACGATGTTCTTTGCAACATATCTTGCTGCATAAGCTGCACTTCTGTCAACCTTTGTGGGGTCCTTGCCTGAGAAAGCACCGCCGCCGTGAGCAGCATATCCGCCGTATGTATCAACGATGATCTTTCTGCCTGTAAGACCGCTGTCACCAACAGGGCCGCCGATAACGAATCTGCCTGTGGGGTTAATGAAAATCTTTGTGTTTTCGTCAATAAGTTCAGCAGGGATAACAGGAGTAATGACCTTTTCGATAAGGTCTTTTCTTATCTGCTCCTGTGTTGCTTCTTCCTTGTGCTGAGTTGAAATAACAACAGCTTCGATTCTTACAACCTTGTCGTCGTCATATTCAACTGTAACCTGAGTTTTTCCGTCGGGACGAAGATAGGTAAGAGTGCCGTCTTTTCTCACTTCTGTGAGTTTAAGAGCAAGCTTGTGAGCAAGTGAAATGGGAAGAGGCATAAGTTCTTCTGTTTCGTCACAGGCAAAGCCGAACATCATGCCCTGATCGCCTGCACCGTGAAGATTGTACTTGTCATCGTCGCCCTCTTTCATTTCAAGGGACTTGCTGACACCCATGCTGATATCGGGTGACTGCTTGTCAAGTGTTGTGAAAACAGCACATGCATTGCCGTCAAAACCTGCTTCGGGTGAATCGAAACCGATGTCGCAGATAGTCTTTCTGATGATTGCGGGGATGTCAACAACAGCTTCAGTTGTGATTTCACCCATTACCATTGCCATACCTGTTGTGCAGCAGCTTTCACAAGCTACTCGTGAATACTTGTCCTGAGCAAGAAGAGCATCAAGGACAGCGTCTGAAATCTTGTCACAGACTTTATCGGGATGTCCTTCAGTAACTGATTCTGAAGTAAAAAGTCTTTTTGCCATTTTGTTTCCTCCGTATATAAATTTGAATTATTAACTATAAAAAAGCTCACAGACTGATCCGTGAGCTGATAGCCTTATCTCTCGGTCAGACCGTCGGATTTAGCACCTTGCTTTTTGCAGGTTGCCGGACATCACAGGGCCGATCCCTCCGTCACTCTTTATAAGGAATATTAAATTCGATAGTATTCTACAACAAAACAATGGCTTTGTCAAGTGGGAATTATTGTTTTTTCATTATCGGCGAAATGCGCTTATAAATTCCAAAACACATAAGAGATACAATCATCATTTTAACAAAATTGAAGGGCAGATTGAATATTGCAATTGCTTCAAAGAGGTTGCCGACGGACGGCAGAATTGCCTGATACATTCCCAGTATCATTTCTTCCGTCATGCCGAGCACTTTTATGTAAAGAGGGTATACAACAAAATAATTTGAGAGCACGCTGAAAACTGCCATTATTGCAGAAGCAATAACACAGCTGATAAGTGCCCATTTTTTATTCTTGTTCTTTTTATAGATAAGTGCCGCAACGCCTACAAAAACAGCACCGAGAATGAAATTTGATATTTCACCGATAGCACCTGTTGTTGAAACAAAAACATGAATGAAGTTTTTTATAAAACAGACGGCAATACCCCATAAAGGTCCGTATGCAAAGCCTGTTATAAGTGCGGGAAGCTCCGAAAAATCGAGTTTTATGAATGCAGGCATAATGGGGATTGAAAATTCAATCATCATAAGCACGGTGCTGAGAGCTCCCATTATTGCTGTCACAGTCAGTGCCCTGACATTTATTCTTTTTGATTTCATAATAATCACCTTAAAACAAATAAAATAAAAAAATACGCACTGAAAATAATCAGAGCGTGAAAAAACAGAAAAATATTTTTCTTCTTTCATCCGGACTTGAGCTGAAAGATTCAGCTTTTACCGTCGGTAACGGAATTTCACCGTTTCGGCATTTTTCAATGCTCGCAGACTTTACTGCCGGTGGGGAATCACACCCCGCCCTGAAGATATTTTCTTTACATTAATATTATATGTTTTAAAAATTTATATGTCAATAGCAAATACATATAGACAAAAACTTTTTTTTATAGTAAAATATAAAAGATAATGAATATGAGGTGTTGAATATGTCACATATTAAAACAATATTTTATGATAAAGTTGACAGAAACTGTCCGCTGAATGAATATCCCCGTCCGCAGTTTCAGCGTGATTTCTGGGTGAATCTCAACGGTGAGTTTGACTATGCAATTACAGATGCAAACACGGTTTTTCCTGAAAAGTATGACGGAAAAATCATTGTTCCCTTTGCAATCGAATGTGCACTCTCAGGTGTTGAAAAGCACATCACAAAGGATGACAGACTCTGGTACAGAAAAAATTTCACTCTTTCAGAGGAATTTAAGGACAAGAGAGTTATTATCAATTTCGATGCAGTTGACTGGGAATGCAGAGTCTATGTCAACAAAAAACTTGTCGGCTCACATCAGGGCGGTTACAACGCATTTTCATTTGATATTACAGATTTTGTCACAGACGGTGAGAATGAGCTTGTTGTTTATGTTTATGACCCCACAGATGAAGGCTGGCAGCAGAGAGGTAAACAGGCAACCGAATCACACGGTTTCTGGTACACAGCAACTTCAGGTATCTGGCAGACAGTATGGCTTGAAGCTGTTTCCGATGCTCATATTAAATCTGTTAAGCTTCTTCCCGATATTGACAAGGGTGTTATAAATGTAAAATCAGATATTACTGCTGAGGGTGAATTTGCACTCAGAGCAACTGTCTATGACGGAGAAAATGCTGTTGCAGAGGCTGAAATCGGCAAGGACAGTGATATTGCAGTTCCCGATTTCAAGCTCTGGAGCCCCGAAGAGCCCAATCTTTATGATATGGTGCTTGAGCTTTCCGTCGACGGTAATGTTGTCGATACAGTAAAGACATATTTCGGTATGAGAAAGTTCAGCATGGGTAAGGATGACAAGGGATTTATGCGTCTGTGTCTTAACAATAAGCCCTATTTCCATAACGGTCTGCTTGACCAGGGATACTGGTGTGACGGCGGTATGACACCTCCTTCAGACGAAGCTATGATTTACGATATTCAGAAAATGAAAGACCTCGGCTTCAATATGCTCCGCAAGCACATCAAGACTGAGCCTGCAAGATGGTATTATCATTGCGACAGACTCGGAATGCTTGTATGGCAGGATATGATAAGCGGCGGTAAGGCCCTGAGTCAGTTCTTTGCAGGTGTTATTCCCATTATCCAGGGTGGATTTATTCCCGTTGCCGCATTCTCACTTAAAGACAACAAATACTCCTTATTCAACAGAGATAAGAAAGAATGGCGTGAATTCTTTAAAAAAGAAATGTTTGAGATGATTGACCAGCTCTATAACTGTGTTTCAATTGCAACATGGGTTCCTTTCAACGAAGGTTGGGGACAGTTTGATGCTGCTGAAATCGGCAATGCTGTCAAAGCTGCTGACCCCTCAAGACATTGCGACCATGCAAGTGGCTGGTACGACCAGAAGGCAGGCGATTTCAGAAGTATTCACAGATACACAATACCTGTTCAGGTGCCGAAAAAAGAGAATGACAGAGCTTTCGTTCTCAGTGAATTCGGCGGTTATTCGCATATTATTGACGGTCACGTATGGAATAAGTCAAAGAGCTTCGGTTATATGATGTATAATTCAAAGGAAAGCCTTACAAAGGCATACAGAAAGCTTTTTGAAAAGCAGATTATCCCCAATATCAAAAAAGGACTTTCTGCAACTGTTTATACTCAGGTAAGTGACGTTGAATTTGAAGTAAACGGTATCCTGACCTATGACAGAGCAATCGTCAAGGTTGATGAAGAAACACTTAAAAATATCAACAAGCAATTGAAAATCTGATTTTACACAGACTCAACTTTTTATGATATTTATTAAGAGTAAAATTAAGTAAGATAAGGTGTGAAAAGATATGAAAGATTGTCCCGGCTGTTCCGTAACACTTCTTGATGATGCGATGTCCTGTTATAACTGTGGTTATGTATTTTTTCAATCGGAAAGCTCTCAGTCGAATGAACCGATTGAAGGCAGACAAACTATCAACAGAAATTACAGAAAACCTAATTTCAACAAACTTATAGGAATGATAGCTGCTGTTGTTGTAGTTTTTGCGGTAATCGGAACAGGCGTTTATTTCTTGTTGAATTCAGGCGATGAACCTGAAAAAAGTAATGAATCGGTGTATGAAAATCAGTCAGCAGTAGTTGTTGCCACACAGACAGAGCCTGAAACTTCAACAAAGGCACCTGAGAGCACAACAGAAATTCCTACAACTGCTGCTCAGGACGTTGTTTCCGATGAAAAGATATATATAACTTTCTTTAATTTCTATATTTCTTATCTTGACGGTATCAATTCTCTGAATCCCGGAATGATAGATTTTTGCACTCCCCAAGTTAAATCTGAAATGGCAGACCGTTTTCAGTATAACAAAAAATCCCTTTTTGATCTGAGCAGAATTGATTATGACGTGGATTCTTTTTCAACAGAATCCAATGTGATCAGCAATGATTACTCGTTTTATGTAAAGTGCGTTTCCAGAATGTATAATCGTGAAACCCTGGATGAAAAAGATATAAACTATGCTGTCTGGAAGGTAACGGTTACCGAGACTGACGGAGATTGTGTTGTCAGTAAAATGGAACGTGATGATAAATATAAGATGGGCTCAAATATTGAAACGCTTGATGATAATTCATCAATATTCTGATATTGTCACATTGAGTTGCATGATGGTTGACAATAAACGCTGAATATGATAAAATCACCTCAAAGACTGAGGTGATTTTTTTATGGGTGAACCTGAAAATAAAAAAATCAAAGCCGTTGATATTGCTTCTGTTGCAATGATGACGGCACTTATTGTCATATGTTCGTGGATATGTATACCAATTGGTAATATCCCCATAACGCTTCAGACATTTGCTGTTTGTGCCTCTGTCGGTATTCTTGGCAGAAAAAAAGGAACGATTGCAGTTGTTGTATATATTATTCTGGGAATTGTCGGGCTTCCTGTGTTTTCTTTTTTCAAAGGCGGAATAGGTGCATTGTTCGGGGTGACAGGAGGATATGTTATCGGCTTTATTTTTCTTGCAATTATTGCAGGATTTATAATTGAAAAATTACGGAAAAACATTCCTTTTATGATTTTTGGTTTTTTTTCAGGTCTGGTTTGTTGCTATTTTGTCGGTTCATTATGGTTTTTGTTTGTATACATGAAAGAAGCGGAAACGGCAGGCTTTTTAACCGTCATGTCGGTCGGTGTTTTTCCTTACATTATTCCTGATGTGATAAAAATAACGCTTGCTGCTGTTGTTTCAGGGGCAGTCAGAAAGAGGATAAAATTATGAAAACAACAGAAAAAGTTCTCGGATTTCTTGAAAAGAACAAGGGGAAATATGTATCCGGAGGGAGTATTGCTGCTGATCTGGGGCTGAGCAGAAATTCTGTATGGAAAGCAATAAAAACGTTGCAGGACAAGGGGTATGAAATAGGCGCAGTTACAAACAAAGGTTATATTCTGACAGAAAAAAATAATCTTGTTTCAGCCCAGAGTGTACAAAAGTTCATAACTGTTGAAAATGTTAACATTGAATATATGGATGTTGTTGATTCAACAAATACACTTGTTAAAAAAATGGCAGAAAACGGTGAAAAAGAAGGTTTTGTTCTTTTATCAGGTGAGCAGACTGCAGGCAGAGGCAGACTGGGCAGAAGCTTCTCTTCACAAAAAGGTACGGGAGTATATTTCAGTATTCTTTTAAGACCTGATATGAAACCTTCTGATTCATTGCTTATTACAACCTGTGCTGCAGTTGCTGTTGCAAAGGCAATTGAAAAAAACACGGATAAAATGACATCGATCAAATGGGTGAATGATATATATATGAGAGACCGTAAGGTCTGCGGAATACTTACGGAAGCTTCTTTTGACCTTGAATGCGGAAAACTCAGTTATGCTGTTCTCGGAATCGGAATCAATATGTATTTTTCTGAGAATTCGCTGCCCGAAGATATCAGGGATATAGCAGGTTCTGTATTCGATGAACAGCCGGACGGTGATTCAGTCAGCAAAATCGTTGCAGATGTTATCAATATATTTTTCGATGAATACAAGGTTCTTGTGGGTAAGCATTTCCTTTTTGATTACTGTTCACGCTCATATCTTGACGGTAAGGAGATTAATGTCATAAAACCTGACGGAATAAAAGAAGCTGTGGCAATTGATATTGATGATGATTTCAGACTTCATGTGAAATATCCCGACGGCAGTGAGGAATATCTTTCGTCAGGTGAAGTGAGCACAAAGGTAAGGTGAGAATATGTATGTTGTAATCGGTGCGGGTGGTTTTTTAGGCTCGCATATTATAAAATCAATACTTGAAAATACAGACAAAAAAGTCCTTGCGGCTGCCCGTTCAGAAAATTTTTTCGGATTCGGCAATGAGCGTGTTATTCCGTGTATCGGTGATGTCAATGATAAAAATTATCTTGACAAGCTTATCGGAGAAATCAATAATACAGAAAATGCCGATATTTTTTACACGGTTGCGTGTCATAATATCGATTTTGTTGCCGAGTTTCCCGAAAAAGCGGCAAAGATGAATATTGAAATCCCTGCGTATTTTTCAGAAAAGCTTAAAAGCTTCAATAATCTGTTTTTTACATCAAGCGATACAGTTTACGGTGAAGGAGGAACGCATCTTTTTACTGAAAATGATCAGCTTGTTCCCATAAGCATTTACGGCAGACAAAAAGCAGAAGGGGAGAAGATTTTTAATTCGGTCGGCGGTTCAGCATTGAGATTACCGTTGATGTTTTCAGAAAGTGTTGCTCCTGCGAAAAAGCATTTTTGCGATATTGTGTGTGATAATCTTAAAAACGGCAGAGAGATTCAGCTTTCGACTGGATTTTTAAGATCTGCACTTGATTATAAAACCGTGGCAGATATAATTTTAAAGCTGTGTGATTTACCTGAAATCCCCGAAAAGCTCAATATCGCAGGTGATGAAAGCCTGTCAAAATATGATCTGGGACTGATGCTTGCAGAAAAATTGTCGGCAGACAAGGAGCTTATCATACCCACAAAAAGCTGGGGTGAATTTAAAACAGGTGCAGAGCGAGCTGAATGCACACTCCTTGATAATTCTCTGCTGAAAAAAATTCTTAACATAGATTCAATCAGAATCAGCCTGTAAACAAACAACGCAGAACTTCTTACGGTTCTGCGTTTTGCATTATATACTTAGCATCATTATAACCTTTGTGATAATATGCTGTCAGCTTATCTTTGTCTTTTGTTATCATGTTAAGCCCTTTATCATTATCGGGTGCTATGAGCACAACTTTTCCGTCTTTTACATATTCATCGAGAACATGAAGCTGTCTGTTGTAAATTTCGGGACGTTTTGCCATAAGTGCAAGAACACTCGGGTAGTCTTTGAGGAAAGGTTTCATCAGATATGAAAACTCATGATTTTTTTCAAGAGGTGGTCTGGGGATTATAACATAAACCCTGTCGCAGCCCATTTCAAAAGCCTTTTCCACAGGGATAGGATCTGCAACTCCGCCGTCAACATACTCTTTGCTGTCATGTCTGAACGGCTTGCAGGCAACAGGCATTGCACAGGATGCTTTTACTGCCCATAAATCATTTTTTATGATATTCTTCTTGTCAAAATATTCAGCTTCACCTGTATGGGCATTTGTAACAACGGTGATAAGCTCCGAAGTGCTTTTTTCAAGTGCATCAAAGTTCAGAGGATCTTCTCCGTCTGTATCTGAAAGAACGGAATATATATAATCAAGATTGAAATATGAACCGCTTCTGAACATATTGTCAAAGCTCATGTATTCTTTACGTGCGGCATATTCGGCATAAAATCTGTAAGTTCTGCCTCTTTGTCCTGCAATAAAGGATGCAAGGTTTGCACTGCCTGCGGAAACACCGATACATATATCAAAAGTGATATTGTTATCAATGAAACAGTCAAGCACACCAGCACCGTAAATATCACGCATACCGCCGCCAACATCTATAATTCCTGTCAAATTGAAGCTCCTTTGTCTTATACTTCTGCAACGTCCTGCTCAGTCAATGGTTCTGCTATAAACAGTGAGGCATATTTCGGTGTTGCAGCAAATGAAAAATAATCAGTATCTGTTATGATTATATGGTTTGCCAGTCTTGCGTTTATGGAATGCAGCAAAGCTGAAATGTTGTTTGTGATTTTTACATCTGCCGATGACGGTGCACAGATTCCGCCGGGGTGATTGTGAGCAATTATAACCTGGGTTGCATTGCTTGATATAACTTCCTGAACGATTTTTCTGGTGTCAACTTCGGCAAAATCAGAACCGCCCTTGCTTATGACTGTTGAGTTCAGGATTTTGCCTGCATTATTCATGCAGACCATAATCAGCTCTTCATTTTTCAGTGTTGCAAATTTTGGACGAAGATATTCAACGGCATCTTCCGTTGTCTGAATATGATTCTTGTCAGAAACACTGCCTTCAAGATATTTTTTCACAAGAGAAGGGATAAGCTTTATGAGAACGGCAGTCTGTTCACCAACACCCTTGACATCTTTTAATGCACTGTAGGGCGCATCAAAAACTCCGTTGAGTGAGCCGAATGTGTCAATAAGTCTGTGTGCAAGTTCATTTGTATCTGCTCTGGAAATTGAGTAAAACAACAGCATTTCAAGCACATTGTGGTCGGGAAAACTGTCGAGTCCGTTCGCTTTTAAAAACTGTTCGCGCATACGCTGTCTGTGTCCGTCATGCGGATTCTTGGTTTTTTCGCTCATTCCGGTCACCTCTTTTTTTGTGTGGTTATATATGAAAACAGTTACTGCCTTGAGGGAGTAACTGCTGTAATTTATTATTGAGAAAAATCTACACTTTCAACTGCCTTTTTGTAGTTCTCAAGGCTTGTGACGAAAACTGTTTTGCCGTAGCAAAGGAGATCTTCATTATCGTCATCATCGCACAGAACTGCAAATGTCTTTCCGATAACCTCGGGTGCTGTTTCCTTACCGTCAAGATTCATGTAGTAGAATGAAAACGCTGTTGATGCAAGAAGATTGCTGTAAAGCTCGGGTGAATCCTCTGTGAGAGTATCGTAAAGTGTTGAAATCGCAGTTGTTGAAAGAAGAGGATCGGGCATATAGTGGTTAAAAACATACTCGGCAGTGAAAACTGAAAGAATGATTGCCTGATCCTTTATTCTTCTGTCGAGGTCGGTTATGTTGCAATCATGAGCCATGTTCCAGAGTTCTTCTTTTTCTGCTGCTTCGTGGAATGAATCTGCAATCAGTTTGCCAAGCATTCTTGCTTTCTGCAGATTTCCCGATATTACCTGACGCTTCATTTCGTCAACGATTACAACAGGCTCGGATTCCTGAGACTTAGTTATTTTTATCGGTGAAAAAATTTTGATGTCAAAATCTTCGTTGTGCATTATATACTCCTTCGGCACATCTATACATCTGCAAGCTGTGCTTCTTTCTGTGCCTCTAATTTCTTTTGCTGTCTTTTGATCTTTGTTTTGTAATTGAGCAGTTCACTGAGCTGCTGTTTCGGTGTGACATAATCACCGATGGACCATGCACCGTGGTTATACATTCCGTGGAAATCGCTGCCGCCTGTCATAAGAAGTTTGTTTTTCTTTGCAATTGCTATGAGTCTTTCTTCATTTTCCTTTGAACAGGTGGGATGCCATACTTCAATGCCGTTGAGTCCCGCTTTAATAAGGTCATCTATAATATCAAAATTATCATAAAGTGCAGGGTGTGCAAGTACGGAAATTCCGCCGGCTTCCTTGACTGCTTCAAGAACTTCGTAAACATCGGCAAATTTCGGCTGAACATAAATATTGTTTTCTGAGTTGAACAGATCATCGTAGACTTCTCCGTAAACAGACATTGTGTAGCCACACTGCATGAGAGCATGCATGATATGCTGTTTGTAGAGGTTCGTTGAGCCCTGAGCACATTTCATTATCAGCTCTGAAGTGATGGGGTAACGCTTCGCAGCTTTCATCATCATGTACTGACCTGCTCTTTTTCTTGAAGTTGCATTGCTGTGACACAAGCCTTCAATTCTGTCCGGACTGTCAAAAAGATAAGCAAGAATATGAACATTTTTGCCGTTTTTTGAATCATATGCGGAAAGTTCAACGCCGGGAATAACCTTGACGCCGCCTCTTTCACCTATTATTTTTGCTCTGACAGTTCCTGCAAGACAGTCATGGTCTGTTATTGCTATTGTATTTATTCCACGCTTTGCCGCAAGAGCAATAAGCTCCTCCAATCCTAATGTACCGTCAGACAATTTGGTATGACAGTGTAAATCTCCGCTCAAAAAAGTACGCCTCCTAAACAAAAAAAAGGGTTGCTGATCCAAAAAAAGCACAAATACCCTCAATATAACTTAATATAATCATACTACTTTTTTTTCAGCATTTCAATAGTTTAAAATAAAAATTGACAAATATTTTTTTATTTTTTTTATTGTATATTAGCAGTAGTTATGTTAAAATGTAGAAAATATTAAAAGGAGAAATCTGTATGCTTAAAAATATACCTTCAATCATTTCCCCGGAGCTTTTAAAGATACTTCACGAAATGGGACACAGCGATGAAATCGTCATTGGTGACGGTAATTTTCCTGCTGCTTCAAATGCAAAAAGACTTGTCCGTGCAGACGGTCACGGTGTACCCGAGCTTCTTGACGCAATTCTTCAGCTTTTCCCGCTTGACACTTATGTTGAGGCACCCGTTATGCTTATGCAGGTGACACCCGGTGATGATGTTGACCCTGTTATCTGGAAAGATTACAGAAAAATCGTTGACAAGCATCAGGATAATGTGAAATTTGAAGAAATCGAAAGATTTGCGTTCTATGAAAGAGCAAGAAATGCCTATGCAATCGTTGCAACAGGCGAAAGTGCTCTTTATGCGAATGTGATTCTTAAAAAAGGCGTTGTTGTTGAATAATTTATCGGGGATAAATTATTCAAATTCCCAATTCTCAATGCTCAATTCGTAATTATCGGAAGCCGCTTTGCGGCTTGAATTTTAAATTGAGTTAAAAGGGCAAAGCCCTTTCCGAAATTGCGAATTACGAATTGCGAATTTTTAACGAAGTTAAAACAATTTATCGGAGGTTTGTCATGGCTAAGCGTAGTGACTATATTTCATGGGACGAATATTTTATGGGGATTGCGATTCTTTCTGCAAAACGCAGTAAAGACCCCAATACTCAGGTCGGTGCATGTATTGTAAATGAAAGCAACAAAATCATGTCCGTAGGCTACAACGGTTTTCCCGTCGGTTGTGACGATGATGTCTTTCCCTGGGAGAGAACAGGTGATGAGCTTGAAACAAAGTATGCTTATGTCTGTCATGCAGAGCTTAACGCAATTCTCAACAACAGAGGAACAAACCTTGAGGGTTGCCGTATATATGTAACTCTGTTTCCCTGTAATGAATGTGCAAAGGCTATCATTCAGTCGGGAATCAAGGAAGTTGTTTATATTTCAGACAAATATGCAATGACAAAGGGCACTATTGCTTCCAAAAAAATGTTTGATGCTGCAGGTATAAAGCTACGCAATCTTGTTCCTGCAACAGATGAAATAGTTTTATCTTTCAGAAACGAGGATATGTAATATGGAAAAACCGATAAGAGGATCAGCTCAGATACCCGATCATGTAATGGTCAGCATAAACGGTGATGCGGAAACTCAGATGGCTGTTACATGGAGAACCAGCACCGATATTGAAAACGGTTTTGTACTTTACAGAACCGAAAACGGAGAGTTGATGCGATGCGATGCAACAAAAGAGCTTTTTGTAAGCGATATTGACGAGAGCAATATTTTTTCGGCATTACTTACAGAACTCAATCCTGACACCAAATATTATTACACCTGTGGTGACGCTTCATACAGAAGTGATGAATATTCTTTCAGAACAGCTCCAAAGAACCTGACTAAATTCAAGTTTATCTGTGTTTCGGACCAGCAGCAGGGACAGCCTTTTGATTGTCCTGATTATTCATATTTTCAGAATTTTGTCAAGAAAATACTGAAAGAAAATCCAGATGTAAGATTTATTCTTACAGGCGGTGACAACACAGACTGTGGTCAGCATGAAGTTCAGTGGAACGGTGCTTTCAGCGGTCTTAAAGGTATTTGCGAATCGGTTCCCGTTATGATGACTCTCGGCAATCACGATAACCGTGGCTTCAAGGATTACAGAAACGGTGTAGGCAGATATTATTCAGAGCCTGCCGAGTTCTTCGGCAAACAGTTCAAAGGTGCTTATCCCTATAACGGTCCCGAAGGCTGGAAAACCGAAAATTATATGTTCGATTACGGTAATGTCCGTTTCGGTGTTATGGGTGTCAACGGTCCCGAAGATGTAAACGATTGGGTTGTTGAAGAACTCAGGAAGTGCGACAAAACATGGAAAATAGGTTCTTATCATTTCCCCATCTGTTATTCGGGCACTGACTGTCAGAACTATGATGCTTATCCCGTTATGACCGAGGCTTTTGAATCATATGACATTGTGTTCTCGGGACATGAGCATAATTTTTCAAGAAGTTTTCCTCTGAGACAGGAAAATCTTTATGACAGACCTTCTCAGGGTACAATTCACTATATGCTCGGCAACAGTGGTGCAAATCCTCCGGGCTCAAGAACTGTTTCAAAGGTCTGGCACGCAGCTTTCTATCCTCAGGAAGTAAAGCAGGGAATGGTTGCAATTGTTGAGGTTGACGGTAATAAAATGACGCTCACATCAATGCTTGAAGATGGCAGAATTGCAGACAGATGCACAATTGACAAGGATAAGGACGAAATCACACCCTATGCAATCGCACCTGAATTCAGACTCACAAGAATGATGTTCAAGGGTATGGAACTCGGTCTTATGAATTCCCATACACCTTGCATGAATAAAGACGGTATATGGTATGCTCCGCTTGCAACACTTGTGAATTTTATCGGCGGTTATGTGACCAAAGAAAAGGGCAAGATGACACTTTCTGTTTACGGTCATACGGTGACTTTCTTTGAAGACAGCGATGTTGCAGACGCAGACGGTAAAGAGTTTAAACTTCCCGCAAAGGTAGTCAGAGGTGCAAGAGAACAGCTTTATGTGCCTTGTGACGGTTGCCATGCTTTTGAAATGAGATGGGCTTATGCAGACAGAAATAACTTTATTTCATTTGAGCATGAAAGCGAAGATAAACCTGTTACGGTTCAGCCGTAAACAATAATTTAGCGGAGCTAAATTATTGTTTCAATTCTCAATTCTCAATGCTCAATTCGCAATTATCGGAAGCCCTTCGGGCTTGAATTATAAAAATGGTTCAAAGGGCGAAGCCCTTTCCACAATTGCGAATTACGAATTGCGAATTACGAATTTTTATCGGCAACGCCGATAAATTATTGTTTATCTGAAATTTTTTCAAGATTTTTTTAAGCTTCATGAGTAAACTTATAGACACAGAAGAGAAATTCTGATATAAGTTTCCATTAAGTTTTTGTTTGGCGATTTTCTTTTTTTATAACATAAATTTTCCTTTCACAAACACACAAAAGGCGGCCTTTACGGTCGTCTTTTGTGTTTCTGCAGTTGATTTCAGCATTAAAATTGAGCTTAATTGACAAATTATGCTTGATTTTTCTTTAATAATAGTATAAAATATTCGTGTAAATTTATAAATGGAGGCTTTCAAAATGAAAAAGTCAATGTTCAGAGTATTAAGCATTGTTCTCTGTTTTGCTCTTCTCTTTGGCGGAGCAATCGGCACAAGTGCGGCAGACGATGCAGAGATTTCAAGAGTTTCATGTGTTGTATACGGTGACGGCGCTACAGGCAGAGGCTTCACATGGTACACACCTGAAGAAGTAGAATGCTCAATTGCAATCTATGTATTGGGTATAGATGTTACATCATCACTTGATGTCAAGTATGATTGTAGTGAATGGGAAGGAAACTTCATGCACAAAGCATATGTTTCAGGCCTTAAAGCAGGTACTGTCTATACATACAGAATAACTGCAGGTGCAGCAGCTCATAACGGCTCTTTCTCAACCGATAACGGTGACGATATTGTTAATTTCATTGTTGTCGGCGACGTTCAGGCAAGTGATTTTGATGCTTTTGAAGTGGGCAGGAAGGTTGTTGATAAGGCATACGATGTTATGCCCTTTGCTGAATTCTATGCAACACTCGGTGACTATACAAACGACAGCACAAATGAAGAATGGGATCTTTATGCTCAGTCTTTCGGCGGTATCAACTCAAACACAACTCATGTTCCCGTTACAGGAAACCATGACAGCAACAAGGGTTGGTTCAATTCAATGTTTGCTCTTGACACAACAGAAAGTGTTCAGACAAACAACGGTGTAAACTATTCATTTGATTACGGCAATGTTCATATTGCAGTTGTAAATACAAATGACATGATTGCTATTTCAAATGCTCAGCTCAACTGGCTCAGAAACGACATGAACTCAACTGATGCTGACTGGAAAATGGTTTTCATGCACAAATCACCTTACTCACTCGGTAAGGACATCAAGTGGCCTGATGCTTGTTATCTTCAGGAATCACTTGCAGCAGTATGTGACGAAACAAATGTTGACCTTGTAATGTCAGGTCACGATCATATGTATGTAAGAACAAAGCCTCTTAACGACAATAAGGTTGTTGATCAGGAAGACGGCACAACATATATCCTTGCAGGTGCTACAGGTTCAAAGAGATATGAATTCCGTAAGTTCATCCTTGACAATTACTTCTCACAGGAAATCCTTGATGTAGCAATTGCTCAGGCTAACGGTGAATACTTCGCAAACGGCAACCTTGACAATCTTGACGAATCATACAAGGGCGGTATCTTCAATACTGTTTCAGTTGTAGGCGGTGCTCTTATGCTCAAGTCATATGTTGTAAATGACGAAACACAGGAGCTTAAAATGATTGATGAACTCACAATCATCAAGCCTCAGGGTGAAAACAAGGTTACTTTCACAGGTGAAAATGTTAATAAGGGCAATGTGATGGATACTCTTGCAAGCTTCGCTGATCTTGCAATGTATGTATTCACAAAGTGGGTTCCCATGTTCCTTAAGACTCTTCCCGATCTCATTAAGGAATATATCGCAACAGGCACATTCTAAAAAATATTAAAAGGAGCTGTTAACGCAGCTCCTGATTTTTTGTGATAAAAGGTGATAATATGTCTAAAGTTATTCTTTTTCAGGGTGATTCAATCACAGACGGAAACCGTCTTAAGGATAATGAATGGGATCTGAATCATCAGATGGGGCACGGTTATGCATATATTGTCAACAGCACTCTCGGTGCAAGATACCCTGAGAAAAATCTTAAATTTATCAACAAGGGTATATCCGGAAACAGAGTTTCGGATCTTTACGGCAGATGGCTTGAGGATACAATCAGAATAAATCCCGATATTCTGAGTATCCTTATCGGCATAAATGACTGTGAACAGTTGAGGTGTTACGGCAACGGCTCTGATCCGGTCCGTTTTGAAAAGATATACCGTCTGCTTCTTGATGAAGCAATTCAGAGTAATCCCGATATGAAAATTGTTCTCATGGAGCCTTTTGGTCTTCCTGTCGGTGAAAGAAAAGATAATTTTGATGAAATGTATGATATGCTCAAAGGCTATCAGGATGCAACAAAGAGAGTCTCTGAAGATTACGGTGCGATTTTTGTACCTTTACAGGATAAGTTCTTTGATCTTTCTGAAAAATATTCACCTGATTACTGGAGCTGGGCCGGAATTCATCCCACAGTTTGCGGTCACGGGATAATCGCAGAAGAATGGATGGAAAAGTGTAAAACAATTGTATAAGACAAAAAAATGACGGGCAGGTATCTGTCCGTCATTGTGTTATAGATTTATAAAAATCAAGTGTTCTGAATTTTTTTCTCAGCACTGCTGTTAAATATTTTTCTGTAGCTGCTTCAAGAAGATAAATTGAAGATTCTGATACACCCAGTGAAAAAAGTTTGTCAAACTCTGAAAAAACTATGTGTCGCATAGCTGTTATTACTTCAAGCGGATAACATTTTGTTCCTGCACCTTTGCAGTTGCAGCAGAACAATTCGCCTGTCATCTCGTTGAAATACATGGGGTCTGTTTCAAATTCACCGCATTCGGAACAGGCAATCAGCGACGGCATATATCCGATAAGCGATGCAAGACGAAGTTCAAAAAGTGATTTTAATATGTGAATGTTCTTTTTGTCGTTTGCCAGAAAATACAGGGAATTGAGAAGCAGTCTTAAATATTCGTTTGCATCGGTTTCAACGGGAGCAGACTCAATCATCAGCTCGTTGAAATACTGCGCAAGGGCAAGCTTTGTAATATCCTGCTGCAGACCGAAAAATGTTTCGTTCAGGTCGCATTCTTCCACTTTTGTGGATTTCACACCTTCATAAAAAGTGAATCTGCCGTAACAGAAAAGATTTGTTGACATATGAAGCTTGTTTTTCGGTCTGTCTGCGGCTTTTGCAAAAGCTTTCAGTATTCCTCTGTCACGGGTCAGGAGAGTCAGAAGCCTGTCCGATTCACCTGTTTTTGTGATTTTCAGAACGATTGCATCAGTTGAAAATGTCATTGTGTATCAAGTCCGAAATTGTGGATAAGTCCTTCACGGTTACGCCAGTCTTCTTTGACTTTTACCCAGCATTTGAGGTTTACTTTGCAACCGAGGAATTTTTCAAGCTCAATTCTGGCTCTAGTTGAAACCTTTTTGAGCATAGCACCGTTTTTGCCGATTATAATGCCCTTGTGAGAATCTCG
This sequence comes from Clostridia bacterium, assembly GCA_017531385.1. GTDB lineage: Bacteria > Bacillota > Clostridia > Oscillospirales > Acutalibacteraceae > UBA1081. The sequence continues at coordinate 45,574 of JAFXLD010000028.1, read as the reverse complement.
TTCACAGTAAATTGTGGCTTCGATGTCGATTATATCTGCATCTTCACGCTCTCTGAAGCGCTCAATTGCAACTGCAGTGCCGTGAGGAATTTCCTTGTCTATAAGACGAAGGAGCTTTTCCCTTATCATTTCTGATGCGATAACTTTTTCGGGCTGGTCGGTAAGTGTATCGTCAGGAAAAAAATGCTCGGATTCAAATGCAAGATTCATAAGCTCATCGAGAAGCTCGTTCATTCCGTTGCCGTCAACTGCTGAAACAGGCACGATTGCTTCAAAATCATACATCTGAGAGAACATCATGATTCTTTCCATAAGGTCTTTTTTATCGGGTATTGTGTCGATTTTGTTGATTGCGAGAACAGCAGGGATTTTTTCCTTGATAAATCTTTCGATAAGCTGTTCTTCTGCCTGTCTTATTTCACCCTTAGGTTCAACAACAAGCAGACAGGCATCAACATCGCTTATGCTGTTGTCAACAGCTTTTACCATGTTCTGACCGAGCTTTGTTTTTGGTCTGTGGTAACCGGGAGTATCTGTAAAAACAAGTTGTGTGTTGTCTTTTGTGAGAACGCCCATGATTCGTGTTCTTGTTGTTTGCGGTTTCGGGGAAACTATTGCAATTTTCTGACCGAGAAGACGGTTGAGAATTGTTGATTTTCCTGCATTGGGACAACCGACAATGGCGATGAATGCGGTTTTGGATGTATTCAATATTTTTTACTCCTTATGCTTATTCCGTATAGCTGTTGCTTCTGGGAAGTCCTATCTGTGTGAGTATATATTCTTCCTTTTCTCTCATTCTTACTGCTTCAAGACCGCCGTTTACATGGTCATAACCGAGAAGGTGAAGCATGGAATGAACTGTCAGGAAAGCCATCTCTCTCTGGAAAGAGTGACCGTATTCTTTTGACTGCTCAAGAGCAGTTTCGACGGAAATAATGATGTCACCGAGCATTTTTGCACCTGTGTCGTTGTTGATGTCATATTCACCGTTTTCACCAAGAGGGAATGAAAGCACGTCGGTGGATTTATCAATATTTCTGTGCTGCTTGTTAATGCTATGTATTTCTTCATTATCAACAAGGCTTACGCTGATTTCTGCAGAGCCTTCAAACTTTTCACTGCGGAGCACTGCGTTACAGCAACGGCGTACAAGCATTCTTGTGCCGGTAGGGATTCTTACTTTTTTCTGTCTGTCGTCAATGATTACTTTAATTTTGTCTTTCATTTTCTTTTTCGTACCTCCTCATTTTTTTCGTAAGCTTTGATTATATCCATAACAAGTCTGTGTCTTACAACGTCCTTTTCGTTGAATCGCACAGTCTGAATATCTTCTACATTTTTAAGGATTTTTGTCGCTTCCACGAGACCTGATTTTTTGCCGTCGGGAAGGTCAATCTGTGTGATGTCGCCCGTAACAACGATTTTTGAATTAAAACCGAGACGTGTCAGGAACATCTTCATCTGTTCGGGTGTTGTGTTCTGGGCTTCGTCAAGAATTATAAAGCTGTCATCAATCGTTCTGCCTCGCATATAGGCAAGGGGAGCTACTTCGATATTGCCCTTTTCCTGATATTTCTGGAAACTTTCAGCTCCGAGCATATCAAAAAGAGCATCGTAAAGAGGACGGAGATAAGGGTCAACTTTCTGCTGTAAATCACCGGGCAGGAAACCGAGTTTTTCACCTGCTTCAACTGCGGGTCTGGTAAGAATGATTCGTGTGATTTCCTTGGCTCTGAATGCGTTGACAGCCATTGCAACTGCAAGATAAGTTTTGCCCGTACCTGCAGGACCGACACCGAAAACAATCGTATTGTGTTTTATTGCGTCAATATATTTCTTCTGACCGAGAGTTTTGGGCTTTACGGGTCTGCCTTTTGTTGTGATACAGATGCAGTCACCTGAAATTTCACCCAGCTTGTCCTCATTGCCGTCTTTGACAAGTGAAATCACATAATTTACATTCTGTGTATTAAGAGGTTCACCTTTGTTGATAAGTGTCAAAAGACCGCCGATGGCACGCACGGCAGCCGAAATAGCTTCTATATCGCCTGAAACCTTGAGGTCAGAACCTCTGTTGAGAATGTTTACGCCGAATTCCTTTTCAAGCAATCTGATGTTTTCATCAAAACTTCCGAACAGACTGACGGCATTTTCCATTCTGTCAATACTTACGATTTGTTCGTACATTTATTATCCTCTTTTTTAAACTATAATATATTATTATACATTTGTGTCGATTTTATCACAATATCAGAATTTTATCAATATTTTATAGAATTTAAAAAAAATGTTGTGCATGATGAATAAAATTATTCGTTGGCGATTTCAAAATAATTCTCAATTCCTGTCGTTTCGTGGTTTATGTAGTTTATTGACACGGATACGGAATTTTCAGTGTTTTGTACATCGGCAATTTTGTTTTCTGTTTCGGCATTCTGCATTATTTTTCTTTCCTGTGAAAATGCGGAAAAACAGGCAAGAAGTAGGGCTTTGTTTTCAGAAAATGTAATATTTTCCTCTGTTTTATAGAAATAACTGTCTGTGATGAATCCGACAGGTAACGATTTTTTGCGAAAATCAAGCATCGAATTTCTGCTGACATGGAAATCGGCATTTTTCTTCATTCCGAGAGGAATTTTCAGACCAAAAATATATAAAGAGTGTCTGTTTTTTATCTCAGCGATTTTTTGCACATTTGTATTATAGGGAACTTCGGCAGAAATATTCCTGTTCGTTCTGATGACAGCAGTTCCTCTTGCGTGCACAAAATACGGTGTGCCGTCTGTTTTTTCCATTACACCGCTTATGAGTAAGTCGCCTTTTGTGACGGCACTTCCGGGTTTTATCGCAGGAGATCCCGTGTGTGCTTCAAGGCTGAGAAGTTCACCTTCTGCACCGGAAACAATGTTGCAGGGGGTTGAATAATCAATTATTTCATCTGAACCCGATGATTCCGAAACTTCAAGGGATGTGTGAGAGCCGTCTATGTTTACGGAAAACCAGCTAATGCCGTCAATTTTTGATTTTATATCGGTCTGTATTTCCTTGGGATTTATCCTTTTTCTGAATGTGCCGATACGGATATCATACATTTCAGCAAGAGCTAAAATCTGTTCGTCTGTGAATTTTTCGTTTCCCGAAACATCGAATGTCCAGATACATGAGCAGAGAAAAACAAGCATTACTGCGGAAATTACCATTCCCACAGCAATACCTTTTCTTTTTATGTAGGGTCTGATCAGGAACGGCAGACCGCATTTTTTTTGGATTCTGATTTTCATTCCCGATTTTCTTACGCATTTGCGTATATTTTTATAGCAACCGACGGTTGTTTTTGCGCTGAGAACACCCCCCACAGATTTTGCATCCCAGAGATTTATCCCGTTGAGTGCACATAAATTAATAAACCGTTCGGGAAAACCACCCGTACAGACAAAAACAACATATCCTCTTAAAAATCTTATAAATCTTATCAGAAACACGGTTTATCTCCTATGATGAAAATTCCATTGCCGCAACGGTGCCTTTGAGAATTGCCTGTTCTTCATAAAACGAGCTGATTTCAAGGTCTGCACCGCCGAAACGGACAATCATTTTGCCGAGATTCAGTGAAATACCCGACTCCTCATATTCAACAATACCTCTGCAACCTTCGATAATAACATCTGTATTGCTTCTGAATTCAATCCTGAAAGAATCTGTTACGGCAGATTCGGGAATCTGCATTTCTTCGGTGAATTTTTTCACTATTTCTTCTTTGCTTCTTTTCATTCTTACACCTCCGTAAAATATATGACTTCACTGCAATAAATAGCACAGTGAGAACATATTGTTTATAACAGAGGTTGTTTTTATGATAAGAAAAAAATATAAATTTGTTAATATTTCGGTGCTTGTGTTTGTTATCTGCATCGGGGGAATGTTGATTGTAAAGAAAACTCAGGTTGCCGATGAAGTGAGCAGAAGTCTTGCTGTTTGTGGTGAAGTGCTTATTCCGTCGATTTTTCCGTTTATGATGCTTTCATCTTTTGCGATAAAATCAGGTGTATTCGGCAGTATAAACCGCATTTCTGCACCTTTTATGAAAAAAATATTCGGACTTCCCGCAGAGTGTTTTTCCTGTTTGTTTTTCGGTTTTATCGGTGGGTATCCTGTCGGAGCATCCATTGTTTCTGAGCTTTATGAGAAGAAAAAAATAACAGAAAAAGATGCACGGCACATATTTTCATTCTGTGTGAATGCAGGCCCTGCTTTTGTTGTGACTGCCGCAGGTGAAATGATGCTCCGCTCAGAAACGGCAGGTGTTGTTATGCTTGTTTCAGTTTGTTTTGCATCTGTTATTACGGGAGTTGTGTTTTCATTATTTAAAAGAAAAACAGACTATGAAAGAATAATAACATCTGAAAAAAACAATCTGTCGCAGGCTCTTGTGGATTCGGCATTTGCGTCATCAAAAGGCATCATCTCTGTCTGTACCTGGGTGCTGATTTTTTCTGCATTTTCGGGGTTAATGCAGTCTTTTATAAAAAATGAAACGCTATTGCTTGTGTATCTTGCTTTTTCTGAAGTCACAACAGGAATCGGAAGTGCTGCAAAACTCGGAGGAATTCCTCTTGTGAGCGCTGTTATATCATTCGGCGGGATATGTGTGATGTGTCAGATTCTGCCCATAATAAAAAAATGCGGAGTCAAGGCTTCTGAATACCTTGCTTTCCGCATTGTAAACGCTGTTTTATCTTTTTTTACAGCAAAAATTATCCTGTTGTTTATTGACGTTCCCATAAATGTTTTTGCAGATACCGAAATGCATCTGTGGAGCCATACTGCACCGTCTTCTGCTATACTTCTTATCATGTGTGCCGTTCTGATTTTTGATATCACTTCGGGACAGATTAAAAAACTGAAAATCTACGATATCACGGGTTAAATATTTTTACCGCTTGAAAGAAGCATACATTCGATGTGTTTTGCAATATCTTCTTTTGTGTAGCCCGTGTCATTGGCAAGCCACCAACGGATAAGAGAGGTCAGACCCCCTGTGAGAAACATTGCAAAAACTTCAACGGGTGCTTTGTATGTTTCTCCGTTTGACTGTGATGAGGTGAGAAAATCCAGCAGTTCTTCATATATGATTCTGTGGAGCGAATCAAAGAAGTTGCTGTTTGAAGAGTTTGATGCAATACGGAGCATCTGCTTATTTTCTTCGATAAACTGCATTATGTTTGATATCATGGCCCGGTAAAGATTTTCTTTGTCGGAAAAATCAGCATAGATTTTGCTCTGTTTATAAAAATCACGGAGCTTTTCCTTTGCCACATACTCCATAAATTCATATTTATCCTTGAAATGCTTATAAAAAGTTGCTCTGTGCACCATTGCTTTGTCGCAGATATTCACAACGGAGATTTCGTCAAAACTCTGAGTTTCAAGCAGTGCGAACATTGCATCACAAAGGAGCTTGTGTGTTCTTCTTATTCTTAAATCTTCTTTCTTTTCGCTCATAAAATCAGTCCTTAAATTTTATAGGTGAATTATACAATAAACATCGACAAATGTCAAATATCTTATCGTTTTGATGTAATATGTAATATAAAATATGGAAAAAATTTCAGAAAATTTATAAAAGTACTTGATTTTTTCTGAAAAATGGTTACAATATACATTAGCACTCATGAATTGAGAGTGCTAAAACGCAAAAAAAGATAATTATTTCAGGAGGAATATACAATGACACTTAAACCTTTGGGTGACAAAGTTGTAGTTAAGTTTGTCGCAGCAGAAGAGAAGACACAGAGCGGTATCATCCTTTCATCAGCAGCTCAGGAAAAACCCCAGATCGCAGAAATCGTTGCAGTAGGTCCCGGCGGTGTTGTTGACGGTAAGGAAATCGTTATGGAAGTTAAAGTAGGCGAAAAGGTTATACTCAACAAATATGCAGGTACAGAAGTCAAGCTCGGCAACGAAGAATACACAGTCTGCCGTCAGAATGACATTCTTGCAGTAGTAGAATAATTTGAAAAGGAGTAATACGAATGGCAAAACAGGTTATTTACGGCGAAGAAGCAAGAAAAGCTCTTCTCGCAGGTATTGATAAGCTCAGCAATACAGTTAAAATCACACTCGGTCCCAAGGGCAGAAACGTAGTTCTTGACAAGAAATACGGTGCACCTCTCATCACAAATGACGGTGTTACAATCGCAAAGGAAATTGAACTTGAAGATCCCTTTGAGAACATGGGTGCTCAGCTCGTTAAGGAAGTTGCAACAAAGACAAACGACGTTGCAGGTGACGGTACAACAACTGCTACACTTCTTGCACAGGCTCTTGTTACAGAGGGTATGAAGAACGTTGCAGCAGGTGCAAACCCCATGGTTGTCAAGAAGGGTATCCAGAAGGCTGTTGCAGCTGCTGTTGAAGCAGTAAAGGCTAACTCAAAGCCCGTTGCTACAAGTGACGATATCGCAAGAATCGCAACAATTTCATCAGCTGACGAAACAGTCGGTAAGCTTATTGCAGAAGCTATGGAAAAGGTATCGGCTGACGGTGTTATCACAGTTGAAGAATCCAAAACAAGCGAAACATCATGTGACGTTGTTGAGGGTATGCAGTTTGACAGAGGTTATATCTCACCCTACATGGTAACAGACACAGACAAGATGGAAGCTGTTATCGACGATGCTTTCATCCTTATCACAGACAAGAAGATTTCAAACATTCAGGAAATTCTTCCTCTTCTTGAACAGCTTGTTCAGGCAGGCAAGAAGCTTGTTATCGTTGCAGAAGATGTTGAGGGCGAAGCTCTTTCAACAATCCTTGTAAATAAGCTCCGTGGCACATTCACTTGTATCGCTGTAAAGGCTCCCGGCTTCGGTGACAGAAGAAAGGAAATGCTCAAGGATATCGCAATCCTTACAGGCGGTGAAGTTATCACTTCAGACCTCGGTCTTGAACTTAAAGATACTCAGCTTACACAGCTCGGTCGTGCAAAGCAGGTCAAGATCACAAAGGAAAACACAATTATCGTTGACGGTGCAGGAGACACAGCAGAAATCAAGGGCAGAATCGGTCAGATCAAGTCACAGATTGCTGAAACAACATCAGATTTCGACCGTGAAAAGCTTCAGGAAAGACTTGCAAAGCTTTCGGGCGGTGTTGCAGTTATCCATGTCGGTGCTGCTACTGAAATCGAAATGAAAGAGCAGAAGCTCAGAATTGAAGATGCTCTTGCAGCTACAAAGGCAGCAGTTGAAGAAGGCTATGTTGCAGGCGGCGGTATCGCTCTTCTTAATGCAATTCCCGCAGTAAAGGCTCTTCTTGATGATGTAAACGGCGACGAAAAGACAGGTGTTGCAATCGTTCTCAAGGGACTTGAAGCTCCCATCCGTCAGATCGCAGCTAACGCAGGTCTTGAAGGCTCAGTAATCATTGATGCAATCCTTCGCAGCGGAAAAACAGGCTACGGCTTCAACTTCGCAACAGAAGATTACACAGATATGGCTGAAGCTGGTATTCTTGACCCCACAAAGGTTACTCGTTCAGCTCTTCAGAACGCATCAAGCGTTGCAGCAATGGTTCTTACAACAGAATCACTCGTTGCAGATAAGCCCGATCCTCAGGCAGATGCAGCACAGGCAGCAGCTATGGCAGCAGCAGCTCAGGGCGGCGGAATGTATTAATAAAATACTAAGCATAAATTTAACGCAGACACTCTGGTGCCTGCGTTTTTTAGTATTGATTTTTATGTTAAAAAGTGGTAAGCTGAAATAAAAAGAAAAAGGAGAATAACCCCATGAAAAAATCAATTTCTCTTGTGCTTGTGTTGTCAATAATCGCAAGCCTTTTTGCAATGTGCGGTGTAACTGCATTTGCAGAAGAAAATAATATTCTTGATTACATCACTTATGAAATAGATGATTATTACGGAGGAGTTGTAATAACGAGCTGCGATCCGTCAATCAGCGGTGATGTTGTAATTCCAAACACAATTGAAGGACAGCCCGTAAAAGTGATTGATATGTATGCTTTTTCTGATTGTGACAGCATTACATCAGTTTACATTCCTGAAAATATCATAGAAGATGATGAGCTTTTTAATTTCTTTTACAGTGGATTTGGTCTGAATATTGAAAAATATATAGTTGACGAAAATAACAGCTATTATTTCAGTGATGATGACGGTATTGTATATAACAAAGATAAAACAAAATTAGTGAAATACCCTTGCGGAAAGGATAATACTGAATATGCTATACCTGACAGTGTTAACAGAATAGGAGCAGGAGCATTCATGTACTGTTCTTCCCTGATTAATGTAACAATTCCCGATAGTGTAGAGAATTTAGAGCCTCAGGCATTTTTGAATTGTTCTTCACTTGAGAACATAGAAATCCCTGACACTGTAAAATATATGGATTATGGTATGTTTACAGGTTGCACAGCTCTTAAAACTGTTGTGATTGGCGATGGTGTAAGAAATATTTATGATTCATTTGACTATTGCATCAGTCTTGAAACTCTTGAACTCGGAAGCAGTGTAGAAGAGCTTGATTCATTCGCTTTGCTCCCTTCTCTTAAAAGTATAACAGTAGATGAAAATAATCCCTATTATTCAAGTGTTGACGGATCTCTGTTAAGCAAAGACGGCACAAAACTTATTACTTATCCTATGGGTAAAGGTTCTTCTTGCCAACTTCCTGATTGTGTTTCAACAATTTCCATGTCTTCCATCATCCCTTATTTTCTTAAAGATATTGATCTTGCCGGTGTCAGTGATATTGAAGAAATGTCGTTTTACGGTGCTTTTGGACTTGAAAGTGTTGAGATTCCCGAAACAATGGGAACTCTGAAAACTATGACATTCCTTGATTGTTACAACATGAAAGATGTGTATGTATATAATCCGGATATGGTCTTTGAAGATTACAGTGTCGGATATATGGTATACAGAATAACAATTGATGTTGATGAGTTTACGGAATTATATAAAGGACGGGTAAACAGTAAATCATATGAAGAGGAACAAATGTATCAGAATCTTATTGATGCGGCAATTGTTTATGATGATAATCTGTACCCGATGGAAGATCTCACTATCCACGGTTATGCAGGCAGTACAGCTGAAACATATGCAAATGAAAACGGCTTTAAGTTTGTTCCTATCTGCAGACACAATTATGTTGACACGGTAATCACTCCTGCAACATATACACAGCCCGGTGTTGGCGGAAATGTCTGCGAGCACTGCGGTGATGTTCAGAGTACCTACGAAATTCCCATGCTTGAAATTGAAGACAGTGAAGAAAAAATTGATAAAGATACAGGTGTATCGGTTGTTTTCCCTGAAGGTGCATTTGACGGCGAAGCTGAAATCGAAGTAAAACCCGTTGAAGACGGAGAAGCATATAAGCTCATAAGCCACAAAGAGGGAAATTACAAGGTCACAATGTTTGATATCAATGTGACAGTTGACGGTCAGAAAGTTCAGCCAAACGGCACAGTCCTTGTGCAGATTCCTCTGCCCAAGGGATATAATCAGAACAAGTGCGTTGTATATTATGTTGCAGATGACGGCACAATGGAAGAACTGAAAACATATCACAATAAAGACGGATATGTTTACTTTGAAACAAACCATTTCAGCTATTATGCAATTCTTGAGGAAGCAGAAACAGCCCCAGAAAATACAGAAAATGATTTCATCAGTTATCTCAGAAGCCTTCTGAATAAATTTATCAACGCATATCTGAAATTCTTGGATATGATCAAAGCTGTTTTCCACATGGCATAACATGAAATTTTAACGCAGACACTTCGGTGCCTGCGTTTTTTTGTGTAGAAAAATATTAAAATATGTGTTATAATACAGTCAGTTGAAATTTAAGGAGTAGAAAAAAATGAAAAAGGAATTAAGTATATTGTTTGCGTTTATATTGCTGTTTTTGCTTTGTGTGGGAGTGTCTGCAAAGACAGTTTTGCTCGGTGATGTTGATATGAATGGCAAAGTTACCGCATCCGATGCGAGAACAGTTCTCAGAGTGTCTGCACAGCTTGAAACAATTGATAACGTTATAATTCCCATTGCCGATGCAGATAAAAACGGAAAAATCACATCTTCAGATGCAAGAAAAATTCTGCGTATTGCTTCAAAGCTTGACGAAAATGAAAATACTGAGATTTTCGACACGGTTTATGTAAATAAATTTATGCCCGAAACTGACAATCTTGAACTTTTTGTTGCAGGCTGTGAAGTGAAAAAGCAGGACGGCTTTGTGTTCAGTTATAAAGGTGAAATTCTCGTCCTTGACGGCGGACATAAGAGTACGGGTGAAGACTCGGTTTATACATATCTTATGAATCTGAGAAAAGAGCTTCTGCCTGACGGTATTTCTGAAAATGATGAAAATTACAAGTTGAAAATAACAGTTGTGATTTCCCATTTTCACACGGACCATATGAATACATATCTTCACAACATAATTCCGTCACCGTATTTTGAAATTGACACGGTCTATATGCCCAAGCAGTCGGTTTTTGAGCACACTTCTCTTTATTCTGTTTGTGATCCAAAATATTATTCCGACGGAGTTATTGAAACAAAGGGCAGACTCAGGTTTTTGAGTCTTTTTGAGGAATATTCTCGCGAAACTCAGATTGAATATGTTCCTTTCGGTGAAACAATGCAGATAAAATCAGAAGACGGAAAGATTGTTTTTGACCTGTTTGCACCCTCTGAAGACTGGGGTACACCTGAAAGGGCTTCGCATCTGCTTGACATTTATTATGACGGTGGGAAGTCAGGCAGTACAGCTGCAGATTTTCCGAAAGCTGTTGTAAATTCAAATTCAATGTGGATGAAGGTCACATATAAAGACAGGACAATGCTTTTTACGGGTGACGTGATGAAAAAAGCAAAAAATGCCTATCTGCCCGACTCACCGAATTACGCCGAAGAGCCTTTTGATGTGATGTTGTCATATTATGCCGATAAATGCGGTGAAGATGTGTTTGACGTGGATATTGTAAAATTCCCTCATCACGGTCAGGTGCGGGCAGAGGCTTCAAAGGGAGTTTTTGAGGTATTCAGACCTGAATTTGTTATCTGTACTGCCGTGAATTTCAGAGAAACAACAATTGCAAATGCTCAGAAATTCTGGAATGAATACAAAGGCTCATACTGCCTGTCCGACGGCAACGGAATGTATATTTCTACAGACGGAAAACAGGTCACAGTAAAAAAAGATAATGGTGAGGCAGAAATTTTTGATACCTACGGAAAAAAGACAGGTATTACGGGTGAAATACTTGTAAAATAAAAAGAATTTTGTTAAAATTATTTTATAAAATTCACAGGAGGTTTTTTTATGGCTAAAACAAATAAGCCTGCCGTTAACTGGCAGACTTCTCCTATCGAAAGAAATTCATACCTTGTATATTTCACAGGTCAGAATATCTTCTATTTTCTTGTTGCAAGTTATCTTACAACATATCTTATGATGACAGGTATCGATATGGCAAAAGCAGGTGTTGTTGTGCTTGCCGTAAAGATATGGGACGCAGTCAATGATGCACTCTTCGGTGCGATTTTTGACAAGATTAAATTCAAAAACGGTCAGAAGTGTCTGCCCTGGGTAAGAATTTCAACTCTTCTTATCCCTGTCGCATCAATTCTTCTCTTTGCAATTCCCACAGCGGCAGAAGAAAATGTCAAGCTTATCTGGTTTGCCCTTGCATACATATTCTGGGATACTGCATACACAATCTGCGACGTGCCCATTTACACAATGGTTACAACTATAACATCAAACCTTGATGAAAGAAACACCCTTATGTCAAGAAGACAGATTTTAAGCGGTGTGGGTATGGCTATCATCACAGGTGCATTCACCATTCTGCCCAGTGAAAGAGTGGGTCTGAGCTATACATGGACTGTTGTTATCGCTTCAATAATCGGTGCGGCTGTCATGATTCCCATCGGTCTTACAGGTAAAGAGAGAAACTATGTCAGAAGTGAAAGCGAAGAGAATTTCTCACTTATCGAGATGTTCAGATATCTCATTCACAACAAATATCTTCTCGTTTACTACGGTGGGTTTATCGTCGCAAATGCATTCCTTACAAACAACACACTGAGCCTTGTGGCTTCATATTACCTCTTCGGTGATTCTCTGTTCAATCTTCTTATCGGTGTCATTACAACTCCCGCCCAGCTTATTGCCGCTGTTCTTGTGCCGATAATCCTGAGAAAACACGATAAGTTCAAGGTCTATTTCTGGAGCAATGTGGGTATCATTGTTTCGAGTGTTCTTGTTTTTGTCTGCGGTTACTCAAATCCCTGGATATTTATTGCACTCACTGTTGTAAGAACAGTTCCCGCATCAATCGTCGGCATCATGAACTTCATGTTCACACCCGACTGTGCAGAGTACGGTAAATTCAAAACAGGTACGGATGCAAAGGGGATCACATTCGCAATTCAGACCTTCTCAGCGAAGATTACAGCAGCTATATCATCATCACTCGGTATGATTATTCTTGGTTGGTTCGGTTGGAAAGAAGTTACCGCATCAAGCTTTGAAGAATTGGCAGCAAGCGGTATTACACAGACTCCCGAAGCTATCAGAGGTCTGTGGCTGACATATGCACTTGTTCCCATTATCGGTTATGTGATTTCAATGGCGTTCTATGTATTCTATAAGCTCAATGACAAGGACGTTGAGATTATGGCAAAGGCAAACAGTGGTGAAATCACAAGAGAAGAAGCAGAAGCACAGCTTTCAAGAAAATACTGATAAAAAAAGAAAACAGTTGCCCAAAGCAACTGTTTTTTATTCTGCAATTGTCAATGTGATGGGAATACTTGTCATGTATCGCTGTGCAAGATTCGGTTTTACACCTGTGGAGTAGTTTATGTCAAGTGACACTTCATAGGTGTTTTTGCCATCTTCATAGGGAATTGTGAATGCAATTTCCCATTTCAGAGGATAAGTTCCGTCATCATTCACTGGGAGAAAAACTTCTTCGGGCAGAAGTGCATCACCGTTGTCTTTTCCTGCAGTATACATGACATAACCTGTATCACTTCCGCTGATTGTTATGCTGTGAAGCTTGCCGTAAAAATCAGGCTCGGTTTTTTCTATTGAAACAAAGGTTCTGCATTCGAGCATACCGTCTTTACTCACACTCTCAAAGCTGAATTCTGTTGCGGAAACTTCTATATTCACCCTGTTGAGTAACTGTGAAACAGTTTCACCTGATGATGAGTTGAATTTATATTTTGTAACGGCAACGCCCGTTATGGCTAATATGCTTACGATTATGAGGCAGATGCCTGCCGTCAGCAGTTTCTTTCTTTTCATTGTATCATCTCCGATGATATTTTATATCGAATTTGGAGTCTTGTCAACCGTCTGAAATTTCCTTGACGGCTTTTTTATAGTCTTCATAAGACATAAATGTGTTTATAAGCTTTAAAAACTGACTGTTTGACATCCCGGAAGGCAATGAGAGGCTTTTTAAGAGCAGTTTCTTTCTTTCTGATGAATTATCACTGCCCGTCAGACCGTCCTCAAAAAGGTCTGTGACGGTCACCTGTCGGGATATGCATTCTTTTGTTTCCGAATGAAAAACACCGGCTTTGGTAAGAGCTTCGGTTATTATTTTCTCGGAAAGTCCTTCAACACCCAGTTTTCCCTCTTTGGACGGCTCTGTTTTCCGTTTTTCTTTGCCGAAAACATCGGGGATATAAACATTTATAACTTCGCCGTCTGATGCAATATTTCTTATGAAATTTCTTATTCTGAAACCTGCCGAATCGCTGTCTGTCATGACGATTATGCCTTTTGTTTTTGCTAAGTTTCTGATGAAAGCCCTCTTTTCCTTGTCGGAAAAGATTCTGAATCCGTCAGTTTCAATTATAACGGCATCAAGAAAATTTGACAGCCTGATTTTATCATATTTTCCTTCAACAATAACGGGTTTGTTGAGCTTTATCATCTTTTTCCACCTGCAATATACAGAAGTTTTGCAAGAAGCTCTTCGAGAATGACATTGTTGTCAACAGAAAATGATTTTATTTTTATATCAGCTTCCGAAACAGCAGAAATCAGCTCTTTTATCTGTTCGATGGTAAGATTTCTTGCGGAAGTGGCTGCTTTGTCAAGTCTGAAAGTTTTGCCTTTGTATGAAGCAAAAGCATTTACCACATCACGGGTGTTCATTCTGTTGGCAGCTGCGATTTTTGCCCTGTAAATATCAACATAACCGAAAGCCAGCGTACCGATGATGATTGTGGCTTCCGTTTTGTTTTTGATAAGCTCTGAAAGAATTTCAAATGCTCTGTCGTTTTTGCCTGTGTTTATGGCTGTCGTCAGGTCAAAAACCGAAGCTTCCACGGATTTTATTGAGATTGTATCTATCATTTCACGGCTTATTTCTTTACCGTCTGAAAAAGCACAGAGTTTGTCAAATTCATTCAGAAGCACCGTCATTTCGTTGCCGACGATGGATATGAAATACTCGGCTGTTTCTCTTGAAATGGAAGTGTTTCTTTTTCCTGCAGAACGTACAAGCAGGTCTGCGATCTGACTGTCCGTACGCTTTGACAGACAGAATATCACACCGTTTTTATTGAAAGTGTCGAGTATATTTTTCCATTTCTGATTCTGCTTTACGTCAACTTCCGTATTTGCCATAAGGAAAATGATTGTAGTTGTGTCGGGAAGTCTTTCAAAATATTCCGTATATTGTTTCAATTCATCTGCAGGAGTTTTGAGGAACGGGAAATCTTTTATGAAAATGCAGACTTTGTTACTCATTACTGGGAGTGTTTCTGCAGCTTCATAAACTGAATCAAAATTTACGGTTTCCGAATCGAAATAATAATAATTGAAGCTCATTCCAGAAGTGTCGGTAATGGATGATGCAAGGGAATTGGCATAAAATGATGCAAGATAACTCTCATCTCCGTAAACAAAATAAAGTGATGACAATTCGGCGTCTTTTATATGTTTTTTTATGGTTGCTTCATCATTGAACTGCATTTATACTCACACCTCCCGTGGGGAATTTAATGTATCTGATATTGCCGAGAATTTCGGTAGAAAAGATGTTATCGGCATTGTAATTTATTTCTGAGGATGTTGAAACGATAATGTTTTCAAATCCGTCAAGGTTTGTCTGCGGCAGATTCTGACGTGTTATCAGTAAATCACCCGATTGCCATATATCACCGACAGTTGAAAAGTCTGATGTGGGTCTGAAAAGAATTGTTGCAGTAAAATCAGGAGATTTAATTCTTGCTCCCGAAAATCTGTCATTATTAATATATACTAAAGTTGTGTTTTCGTCAAGTTTTACCGTGCATTCATTTGTTATTTGAGTGTTTTCGGGTAGCTGTCTTTTCAGTTCACCTGAAAAACCGTCATCTGCAATAATACAGGAATTAAATTTGTATGTATTAAGGATGCTGAATGCGTATTCTGATTCAGTATCAGTATTTTTCGGAATCAGAATCAGGTCAAATTCACGCTGATTTATTCTGTCGGCACAGTTTGTGAATCTGTAGTCGGAATGGTCATTTCCGCCGCAACCTATTATAACATCGGATTTGCCGGTGCTCAGTATCACGGAAGTGCCGTTGCCGACATCAGCAACAGTAATTTCATATGAATGTGTTTTTGTTATTTCGGAAACGACGGAAAGCAGAAGTATTGCTGATGCACTGATTGCAACACATCTTCTTAAGTTTTTGTTGTTGTTGTTTTTAAAGATAATCAGAAATACGGCAGTTAATGTCAGAATGATGAGAAGTATTGTCATCATCATGGGGGGGTCGGTGTCGGTTATTGCATAAGGGTAATGCGCAATTGCTGACGTGACTGAAAGAATGTATTTTACAAGAAAATTGCAAATAACAAACACAGGTCTTGCTATAAAATGAATCGGGGAGATCACCAGGGCAAAACCCGAAAGAATCATAAGCAATTGTGCGGCAGGCAGACATAACAGATTGGAAACAGGTGAAAAAGGGGAGTAATATCCGAAATTCAGCGCAGAAACAGGCATAGTGAAAATCGTTGCAATAACGGATATTACAACAGTTGTGTAAACTGTCAGAATAATATTATAAAAAACTGAGGGGAGCTTTGTTTTCAGTTTTTTTATAGGAATTATAACAGGTTCGGAAAGAGTTAATATGCCCAGTGTTGCCAGAAATGACATCTGCAAAGCAAGACTTGTTACTGCAAAAGGATTGAATGTGAGAATTAATGTTATTGCAATGAACAGAGAATTAATGCTGTCTGTCCTGTGCTTTATCAGATTTCCTGCATACATCAGTATCAGCATTATGCCCGATCTTGTAACGGATTTTGAAAATCCTGTCAGAGCCATGAAAAATATGACAAAAACAACAGTGAGTACATATGCGGTATTTTTATGTTTTTTTAGTAATTTTAAAAGTGCGGTCTTGACAAGTGAGGACCATAACGCAAGATGAAATCCCGAAACTGCAAAAAGGTGTGATATTCCCGAATATCTGAAATCAAGCATTGTGTCGTGCCCGATAGCGGTCTGATTTCCTGTGAGAATTGCATCAGTAACTGCTGCATATTCGGGATACATATTTTTACCCAGTGTATGAGTTATAAAATTTCTGATTGACTGCAGATAGTATAAAACAGAGTGATCTGAAGCCTTGATAACGGTAATATTTCCGTCAGTATATGCACCGATGTAAACACTCTCTGCTTTGTAATAAAGGTTTGTTTTCTGATTTGTGCCGAGTTCATATATAGTTGCATCCGTGAAAATAAGAATATCATCTGTCGAAGTGTTTTTCCATACATCCGAATTGATGCGGATTCTGTGCTTTGTCGGAATGTTATCAATCTTAATATTGTCAAGAGTGTAATAATGGTTGCCGTATTCGAATTCATATTCAGTGAGCGTTCCCTGTATTGTGTGAGTTTTATCACTGCACAGCGATATTGCAGGAAGATACTCATAAACTGTTTTTAATGAAAAAAGAAGAGACGATGTCAACACAGCAAGGGTGATACAAAGAATCGATAAACATTTTTTTCTTTTGTTTCTGAGCAGAAAAGCGGGTAAAGAAAGTATCAGGGCGACAATAAACATAACTACCGCAGCAGGAATGCCGTGGTAGCTGTAAATCAGTAAAGATATGAACATTGCTGTGCCGATGAAAACAAATGGTCTTTTCATGGTATACCTGTAAACAATAATTTAGCGAAAATTTGTGGTGCAAATTTTCTAAGATAAAAGAGAAGAGATAATAGATAATAAAGAATAGAATCGAAAGCCGCTATGCGGCTTCAATTTATAAGAACCTGACTTCGTCAGAACCTTGTTATTCGCTTTGCTTATAATAATGGGTAAGGGCGAAGCCCTTCCGACACTATTATCTTTTATCTATTATTTATTATCTCAATAATTTATCGCACAGCGATAAATTATTGTTTATCCCGGAGGCCAGGTGAAATCTCTGCCTGAGAGCAGATGGAAATGAAGATGTTTTACTGTCTGACCTGCGCTGTCGCCACAGTTTGTGACAACACGGAAGCCGTCTGAAAGACCCTTTTCCTCGGCAAGCTTTGCTGCAACTTCAAAAATGTGAGCAACAAGACGACTGTTGTCTGCATTGATATCTGCCGCAGAAGTGATGTGTTCCTTGGGAATGATGAGTACATGCACGGGAGCTGCGGGAGCTATATCGTTGAACGCATACACCATATCATCTTCATAGACTTTTGATGAGGGGATATCTCCCTTGATTATTTTACAAAAAAGACAATCGTTCATAAATTTTCTCCTTATTTCAGGAAAGAAGAAGCGATTTCAGCAGATTTCTCAATAGCTTCTGATACCTTAGTGATATCCTTACCGCCTGCCATTGCGCTGTCGGGCTTGCCGCCGCCTGAACCGCCTGCAATCTTTGCGATTTCTCTTACGATGTTACCTGCGTGAGCGCCCTTTGTAATTGCACCCTTACCGCACATACAACCGAATGAAACTGTTCCTTTATCATTAACAACAGATGCGGCAATCATAATGATGTCGTCGCCGAAATCCTTTGCAGAGTCGAGCATTGCTCTTACCTTTTCTGCACCGCCTTCACCGATGTCTGCTGAGATAATCTTGATGCCGTTTACTTCTGTTGCATTATCAAGAAGTGATGCAGACTGAGCCTTTGCCATTTCTGCCTTGAGTGCTTCGATTTCCTTTTCTTTTGCTTTGAGTTCAGCGGCAACTGCTGCAGTTTTTGAAGCAAGCTGAGAAGCATTGCCGAGCTTGAGTGCATCTACTGCAGAGTAAATAAGTTCATTCTTTTCGTCAATGTATTTAAGAACATTTTTGCCTGTTACAGCCTGAATTCTTCTGACACCTGCTGCAACGGAAGATTCTGAAACAATCTTGAAAAGACCGAGCTTGCCTGTGTTGTCTGCGTGAGTACCGCCACACAGTTCTGTGGAGAAATCGCCAGCTTTGACAACTCTTACAACATCGCCGTACTTTTCTCCGAAGAGAGCCATTGCACCCATAGCTTTTGCTTCTTCGATAGGCATTTCACGGCTCAAAACTTCGTTTGCTTCAAGAATAACATCGTTAACAAGGTCTTCAACCTTTTTAAGTTCTTCACTTGTCATGCCTGTGAAGTGTGTGAAGTCGAAACGGACTTCGTTAGCGTCAACGAGCTGACCTGCCTGTTCAACATGAGTGCCGAGAACTTCTCTGAGTGCAGCCTGAAGAAGGTGAGCCGCAGTATGATTTCTCATGATAGCTTTTCTTGCTTCTTCATTGTAAACGGTAACAGCCTTGTCACCGACCTTTACACTGTCGCCTGAAAGTGTACCGTGGTGAAGCCAGATGCCGTCGGGATCTTTTGTTGTGTTTGTAACTTCAAAAGTGCTGTCACCGATTGTGATAACACCTGTGTCACCAACCTGACCGCCGCTTTCTGCATAGAATGAAGTCTTGTCAAGCACGATAACTGCATCGTCACCGTCGTTGATGAAGTCTTTTCTTTCACCGTCAGCAACAAGAGCAAGAACTGTTGCTTCTGTGTTGTTTTCTGTATAACCTGTAAATTCAGTTTTTGCAACATCCTTGAATGAAACGCCGTTGTTTCTCCAGTCTGAGTCTGCTGCATTTCTCTTTGCACTCTTTGCCTTGAGTCTTGCTTCTTCAACAAGTGCTCTGAACTTCTCTTCGTCAACAGTCATATTCTTTTCTTCCGCAATTTCCTTTGTAAGGTCAATGGGGAAGCCGTATGTGTCCTGAAGTTTGAATGCATCTTCGCCTGAAATCATGCCGTCCTTTGCATTCTCCATCATTTCATTAAGGAGTACAAGACCTGAGTCGATTGTCTTGTAGAAGCTTTCTTCTTCCATTGCAATGACTTTCTTGATGTAATCCTGCTTTTCAACAAGGTTGGGGTATGCAGTTGCATTCTCTGCTATAACGGTATCACAGACTTCTGCAAGGAAAGGTCTGTCGATGCCTATGAGTCTGCCGTGTCTTGCAGCACGACGGAGAAGTCGTCTGAGAACGTAACCTCTGCCGCTGTTTGAGGGAAGAACACCATCACCGACCATGAATGTTGTGCTTCTGATATGGTCTGTGATAACACGCAGAGAAATGTCTTTCTTTGCATCATCATGATAGTTGATACCTGCAATCCTGATGATGTGCTTCATGATATTCTGCACTGTGTCAACCTCGAAAAGGTTGTCAACATTCTGCATTACGCAAGCAAGTCTTTCAAGGCCCATACCTGTGTCGATGTTGGGATTTGCAAGACGTGTATAGTTATTGTTACCGTCATTTTCAAACTGAGTGAAAACAAGGTTCCATACTTCGATAAATCTGTCGCAGTCACAGCCTACCTTACAGTCGGGACTGCCGCAACCCTTGTCGGGACCTCTGTCAAAGTAGATTTCTGAACAGGGACCGCAGGGACCTGCACCGTGTTCCCAGAAGTTGTCCTCTTTGCCGAAACGTACCATGTGAGAGGGATCAACGCCCACTTCCTTTGTCCAGATGTCAAATGCTTCGTCATCTTCAAGATAAACGCTGACATAAAGGAGTTCTTCGGGGATTTCGAGAACCTTTGTGAAGAATTCCCATGCCCATGCAGTAGCTTCGTGCTTGAAGTAATCACCGAATGAGAAGTTGCCGAGCATCTCGAAATATGTGCCGTGGCGTGCTGTTTTACCAACATTCTCAATATCAGGTGTTCTGATACATTTCTGGCAGGTTGTAACTCTCTTTCTGGGTGGAGTTACTTCGCCTGTGAAATATTTTTTCATGGGTGTCATACCTGCGTTGATAAGCAGAATACTCTTGTCACCCTGGGGAACAAGTGAGAAACTGGGGAGTCTCAGGTGTTCCTTGGACTCAAAAAATGCTAAATATTTTTCTCTTAATTCGTTAAGACCTGTCCATTTCATCGGAATCAACCTCCTGAATATTATAAAAAATAAAAAAATGCCCTATGACAAATCAGGGTGAGAAAATCCCACGGTACCACCTGAATTGTGCATAACGCACCACTCGTTTCTGTTTAACGCACAGCTTACGGACTATTCATCACAGTCTTGCTCCGAGCCGGCACATCATCATTCCGATACAGTCTCACACCAACCGACTGCTCTCTGAAAACTTCCTGACAAATTCTGCTCTTCACAGCAATTCAATATTAACGCTATTATTATATACGATTAAACATAAATAGTCAAGAGAAAATTTCAGGACTGCACCAAAAATGGCACAGTCCGTGGGGTTGATTAAAATGTCTGAAGTTTTGCGGAAACACGGAGAATAATTCTTGCGTCTGAAGCAGTGATTTTTTCGTCACCGTTTACATCTGCTGTCATGAACTGTTCTTCTGTGGGAGTATCAAGCTTTGCTGATATACGAAGCGCAGCACGTGCATCTGATGCCGTTATCTTTCCGTCACCGTTCAGATCGCCGGGTGTGAATGTTATCGGATCACTGAGTGCTGGAATAACTCTTTCATCAAGAATTTTACCGCAGACAGTACATCTGAGCTGTTCAAGACCGTCAACACCGACCTGAGCAGGAGTTGTGACTTGCCATTCACCGGGAGTATGGTTTGTTTCATCATGTTTTGTTGATACTACTTCATAATAGCTTAAATGGTCCGTTGTGAATACAAGATAACCATCATCTAAACGTGTTAACATTTCGGTTTTTGTTCCATCAGTCTCAAGCCTGTAGACGGCACATTTTGTTCCTACTATGTCTTTCGGAATCGGAATTCTAACATCAATAGAACCATTAGGCTGTATTTCTTTTCCTTGGTCTCTTAATGTGATATTGTAAACAACACCTGATATTGCGCCACAATATACGTTTTTGAGTTCATCGCTATCTTCTACTACATATGCATCTAATATTGTTGTTTTAGAGAATAATTCGTTTTGTGAAACAGATATTCCGTTTTCAATAAGCATATTTTCAAGTCCATGATTTGCTATGTATATTTTTATTTCACCCGAACCATATTCAAATGAAGAATATGACAATAATTCCCAGCCTATTGCTGTAATATCATCTACTGCAGTTACTATTTTCCAGGAAGGAACAAGCGTGGTGACTATACTATCTAATGCTCCGTATCCCATTTTTGTCAGAACTTCTGTTAATATTTTTTTATAGCTAATTCCGATATCAGAGAATATATTAAAAATAATATTATATGTGTTTTCTGCGGCTTCTTTTGTTGAACCATTGAGCATTTCAGTTGATAATTCGGAAGCAAGAGCTTTTATAGCGTTTTCCGGCATATTCTCAACTATATTTTTGACTAGTTCGTTCACAGATGCTTTTTGTGCATCTTTGTTGATTGCAATACCGGATGCAAGCATTACAATATTTACAAATAAATCAATACCGGTATAAAGAGTTACTATGTTCGACTTTTTTCCATCAGATGTGATTCTGATTGTTGAGTTTTCTGGCAAATTCCCAATGTCGACATAGGTGTGTTGTGAATTAGCTTCTTTTTTATACCATGGAGTAGTGTGATCCGTTATATCAATATATACATACTTGAATGAGTTGATTACTTTTTCCATGCCGGAACCATCCGTCTTTGGTGCAAGAGCAACGGATTTTAAGAAAGTTCCATTCTGATCAAAAACTTCAGCTGTTGCATATGAGTAATTTGTATTATATGCATTAAACTTTATATTTTGTGTTCCATCATTATTTTGGGAACAGCTGAAATCTGTTATGTAGATACTGCCTATCTGTCGTGCCCCAGGTTGGTTTAAGCTCTCACATCTGAAATATCGGCAATCATTACTGACATATATTGTCAGATCTTTTTGGATTTTTGTATCATTTTCAATAAATGATACTTTTGTGTTCCCTTCTTTTTTTCCTTCAAACACAAAAATCTGTTCTTTGCCGGATTTATATGTTTCAGTTAGCTCTATGTAAGCATTATCTTTTATAATAACAGAATAACCATTTTTGCTTTCAATTTGTGTACCTTCTTCAAAAAGAGAAACAGCAAATCTTATTTCTTGATCTTTACCTACATTAAGATTTGGTAAAGACGAATAGATTTTTATATCAATACCGTCATAAGGTCTCTCAGGAGCATTTTGGTTGGGTAAGCTGTATTTGCTCAGAATTCTATCAATAGTGCCGTCTGATTTAAGTTCCGCAAGTGCATTATTAACTGCAGTAAGAAGTTCGTGGTTTTCTTTTGCAATTGCAATAGCATAATTCTCAACACAATATTCTTCATCAAGTATTCTGATTGTATTATCAGCTGATACAAAAGACTTTGCAGATTCACTATTTATGATAACAGCATCAACGGTTCCGGACTTAAGTGCCTGAATCGCTTCTGCACCTGTATTATAACGGACAACGTTTTCTTCACCATAACCACCGTTTTCAACATCCTCAGACACATAAATATCGCTTGTAGTGTTCTTCTGAACACCGAACTTCATTGAACCGTCGCCCTTGAGGTCATCAAGAGATGTGATTGGCGAATCTTCAGTTACAATTACAACCTGGATATTTGCTGCATATGTATTTGAGAAATTGACATAATTAAGTCTTGTTTCAGTAATTATCATGCCTGCTATGCCCATGTCAAATTTACCGGACTGAACACCACTGATGATTGAACTGAACTCAACATCTCTGATTTCAAGAGCCATGCCGAGCTTTTCCGCAATCTTTTCTGCAATTTCAATATCAATGCCAACATAATTACCGTTTTCAACATACTCAAATGGCGGGAAATTTGCAGATGTTGCCATAACGAGAGTATTGTCACTGTTACCGGTAAAATTGAAAATAATATCTGCATTTGTTAAATCTTCATTACCTTGATCTATATTTATATTATTCCACTGATCTTCTGTTCCTGTATAGTAGACGGTATTGAGATTGTTGCACTTATTGAAAGCATACTCACCGATTGATGTTACACTATCGGAGATTGTTATACTTGTAAGTGATTCGCAATCCGAGAATGCCTCCTCACCGATTGATGTTACACTATCGGAGATTGTTATACTTGTAAGTGATTTGCAATCCGAGAATGCCTCCTCACCGATACTTGTTACACTGACTGGAATTGCATATTTTGTTCTTGCGTTGCCAATTGGATATTGTATTAATTCGGTTTTGTTTTTGTTGAACAATACACCATTTTTATCACTTGAATAGTTTTTGTTATGTTCATTAACAGTGATACTTGCAAGATTATCACAATCATCAAATGCAAGAGTGCCGATGTTTGTTACACTATCGGGTATTGTTATTCTTGTAATGTTTTTGCAATTAAAAAAAGCTTCAGTGTTGATAGAAACAACATTGTCGGGTATTGAATATTCTTTTCTTGTGTTGCCGATTGGATATTGTATTAATTCAGTTTTATTTTTATTAAATAATACACCATATGCATCATTTGAAAAGTGATTATTGTTTTTATCGACTGTAATACTTGTAATATTGTCACAGTAAGTTAATGCTGCATAACCAATTGCTGTTGCACTGTCAGGAATTGTAATGTTTGTAAGGTTGTGGCAATCAAAAAAAGCATAAAAACCAATAGAAGTTACGCTGTCAGGAATGTTTATTTTTATAAGATTTTTGCAATCTTCAAATGAACAATTTCCTATAAAAGTGACACTGGTTGGAATGGTATATTCTGTGCTTGTGTTGCCGATTGGATATTGTATTAATTCAGTTTTGTCTTTATTGAACAAAACCCCATTTTTATCACTTGAATAGTTTTTGTTGTTTTCATTAACTGTGATACTTGCAAGATTATCACAATTAGAGAATGCAAGAATGCCGATGTTTGTTACACTGCTTGGGATAGTAATGTTTGTAAGTTGGACACAATCAGAGAATGCACGATTACCGATTAATGTAACGCTATTAGAAATTGTAATATTTTCAAGATTTGAACAATTCCAAAATGCAGTATTTCCAATAGATGTGACACCGTTAGCGATTGTTAAATTTTTTATATAATTCTTATAGGAATACCATGGTGGGTTACCGCTTTCAAAATCATCCATTTTACCTATTCCGTCAATAACAAGCTCACCGTCATTATACAGTGTCCAGGTCAGATTGTCACCGCATTTGCCGCTTGTTACAATACCGCTTGTGTTCTCTGCAAAGACAGACAGCGGCAACATAGTCACCAGCATCAGAACTACAAGTATAACAGATATAATTCTTTTCATTTTAATCACTCCTGTGACGGAATTTTTTACATATATTTACTTTACCACATATTATATTGTTTTTCAAGAAAAAAAACAGGACTGCACCAAAAATGGCACAGTCCGTGGGGTTGATTAAAATGTCTGGAGTTTTGCTGAGACTCTGAGGATAATTCTTGCATCTGAAGCTGTGATTTTGCCGTCACCGTTTACATCTGCTGTCATGAACTGTTCTTCTGTGGGAGTATCAAGCTTTGCTGATATACGAAGCGCAGCTCTTGCATCCGCAGCAGAAATTTTTCCGTCACCGTTCAGGTCACCCTGAGCCCTCTGAACAACAGGAGGTTCTGTTGTGGTCGGGTCGGTTGATGGCTCTGTTATTTCTTCATAATCGGAAGAATCTTCTTCGGGAGGTAATGTTGTGGTTTCAGTTGTTTCAGGTGGCTGAGTTGTTGTAGCTGTAGTGGTTTCAGTGGTAGTCTCAGTAGTAGTCTCAGTAGTGGTTTCTGTTGTAGGAGAGTTTCTGAACTCTTCTGCACTGAAAAAGTCCACTTCAAATATAAGTGTTGTGGGAGCGCCTGATATTGTTTTCAGACCTTCAACGGTTACCGTGTATTTGCCCTCGAACTTTTCTATACCTTCAGGTCTGAATATTATAGCATTTCGGGTAACACCGTAACCACCAAGATCAATATTGAAAAATCCGTCATCATCGGCATCACCTTCAAAATCCCAGTCATTGTCCTGTGAATCTTCAAGTTCAACTTCAACCTGTGACAGGTTATTTATGTTATATTTTGAGGGATTCAGAGAGATGCTCCATGCGTGTGCAGGAGTGAAAAATGCAGTGTCATTCGGCATATATCCTGAGGGTGGCCAGCTGATGAAATCATAGTCCGAGCTTGTTGCGGAATTATCAAAAGCATACATTGCTGTGTGCACCCACGAGCTTGTTGCGGTTGCACAGCCAAAGCCTGTAGATTGCATTGTCGGATTGATCACCCAACGTCTGTGACCGAGTTTATCAATGTTGTATTCGTCACTGTCTTCCATCCACAGGTCAACAGAAAATGTGATAGGACCTGTTTTCGGCTGACAGCCCATATAACAGGCGATGTTGCTGTGGCTTGCTCCATTATAGCCGTCATTATATAATCCGTCTGGCATATCAGCGGGCTGGGTGGGGTAGTGAGTCATCATATCGTTTGTTGCATTGACTACGGACGCAGCCTGTGCAAGTTTTGTGTAGTTGCTGTTGATTGAAACGGGGTCAAGACCTGCAAGTCTGCGGTATGCGTTCATTCTGTTGAGCGCATTCTGCTGCATATCTGTCCTGACTTCACCCATGGAATAAGGATTGGTTACAGAGGGCTGTGAAACATAGAAATTCAGGTAATTGTTGACATTTACATCTGTGGTAAGCTGAACGATTTCTGCTTTTGAAAGTTTATCGAGCTTTTTATAGCCGGAATGGGCTGTTTCAGAATCAAGTCCGAATGAACTGACGCTCAGAAAAGATGTTGTAAGGATTGCAATAATAAGAATTACGGACAGAAGTTTTGAGGTTTTCATAATTTTTTTTGCACGACCTTTGATGTTTTTTTATTAATTATAACATACATCGACAAAAAAGCAAATAGTTTTTTAACAAATTGTTAACAAAAAGCAGAAACTGCCAATTCTGACGGTTTCTGCTTTGATATTTTTATGTTTTATTTTATCGGATCTGTTTTACAGATGAAAGTACAGCTTGTTTCCATGTAATCGTATGCACTTGTATAAATACCGTAATCCAAGGACAACCAGAGTTCCATTCTGTTGATTATTTCCTGAGCATCTTCCGAAAGCTGTGAAACATCGCCATTTCCGAAATTCAGGTTACCGCTTGACATTCCGCTGAGAATATCGGTAAGTCTGTCAACATCTTCAGTTGCCATCAGCGCTGTCATTACATCGAGAAGTTCTTTGTTTTCGTTGAGGAATGTCATAAGCTCTGCCATTATTTTGAGTGTTTCGGGAAGTTTTTCAAGAGAAGCTGCAACTTCAGGGTCTTCCATAGCTGCAGAAAAGCTTTCGAGAATAGGCATAACTTCTTCCATGCTTGTTGAAAGATTCAGAAGTGAATCCATCATGGACTGAAGTCCCGGAACGTTTGACATCATACTAAGAAGTGACTGCATTTCCTGGGCATCGAGTGAATTGAGGAATTCAGAAAGAGTTGCGATATTTTCGGGAGTGAGAAGATTTGTCATGGTGTCAAGCATTTTCTCATTCTCGTTGTAAACTTTCAGACCCTTCTGCAGTATATCAAGCATTTCTCTGACAGCTTCGGAATCTGACATGAATTTTGTAAGAACATTGTTGGGGTCTACCTGTGCAAGAAGTGCCTGGATATTCTGAAGCTCTGTAAGGATTCCTTTTACATCTTCAAGGGAGCCCGGTAACTGAACATCCATATTGAGGGATGAAAGGGGCATAAATGCAAAATAAGCGTCATTCAGAACGAAATCCGTAACTGTTGCAGAAACGGTAAATGTATCGGAAAAAGATATGTTTTCAAGACCTTCAATATCAAGATTCAGAAGATTCAGACTTTCGTTGATACCCGGTGCACCTGTAAGCACAACCATTTCATAACTGCCGCCGCCAACGGACATACCGTTTGTAACTTCGATATTTGAGAAATTCTCATATGGAAGCATCATTCCGCCGACAGCTGCAATCGGTGAGTACATTCTGTGCTTCTGACCGTCTATTGTGACTTCATATGCCATGTTGTTTTTCATGGTGATTTCCATTCTGACATTACCGCTTTTGCCTGCAAGGTCTTTGGGAGCGATTTCCTGTTCATCAAGGAAATATTTAATGCTGATATCAATGGGAAGACCGTCAACTGCCTTTCCTTCATAGTAAATGTCGGAAGACTCAGCCTGCCATACTATCTCACCCTTTTCAGATACTGATGAAGCATGACCTTTTGCAATGTCAAAATCTTTGAGAGTTGTGATATCGTTGATGTAAACATTACCTTTGTCAGCGTGAAGCCAGTCAGAAACTGTTATCTCTCTTACTGCACCGTCAGGCATGAGATTTACATAAACAGTTTCACTTTTTTTAACGGTTTGGGTGGTTTCGTTGTAAATTTCAAAGTTTTCCTGTTCGGAAGCTGAGTCGCCGGTTGCGGATTCTTCCGAACCTTCGGAATCAGTGCAGGAAGTGAGAAAAAGCATAACAACTGCAAGCAGCAGAGCTGTTATTCTTTTTATATTTGATGATTTTTTCATGCTTGAACGTCATCTCCCGTGTTAGTATTTTCGACAGCAGGATCTGCCTTTGCTTTTGACGGAACTTTTGCTATTTTCCGCTGTGTGTTATTTTTGCTTCGTGCAACAACGGGTTTTTCATCTTTTACCTTGATTGGATGGGGGTTAGGTTGTTGCTGAGGTTTCGATGCTGTGGGGGTTGTATACATTCCGATAAGCTTATCAAGTTCTGAATCATCAGTTTCAATGCTGTCTTCACTTCCGGGATTTGCATACATTCCGATGAGTTCATCCAGTGTGGGAGGATTGTTTTTTATGGGTTGGGGTATTTCTTCCGGAATTTCTTCTGCTTCTTCGGAATTTTCTTCAGCATCAGTTTCAGATATTTCTGTTATTTCCGGAACATCTTCATCGGGAATATCATCAGGTGCTGAAGCCTTTGCAACACGCCATTTTACGGTGGTCTTGTTTATAAATCCTTCGCAGACCACAAGTACGGGTGTCAGGAAAAGCATAATCACAAGTGCGCTGATTACAGCACCTCTTGCGAGCATTGCACAGATAGAACGCACGATATCAATGTCACATATTATATATACACCGATGGTTGCTGCAAAGAAAACAAGTGCACTCTGGAAAATGGAACGGTGAGAGGAATCAGCCGCAATTTTCATTGCCTGCTTTTTGTCTGCACCCTTTTGAATTTCTTCTCTGAATCTGGTTGTCAGAAGAATTGCATAGTCAACCGTTGCTCCGAGCTGAACACAGCTTATGATAGTTGGTGTGATAAAGCATATTTCTTCGCCTGACAGGAATGATATTGCAATGTTTATCCATATTGCAAATTCAATTGAAAGAACAAGTATCA
This sequence comes from Clostridia bacterium, assembly GCA_017531385.1. Taxonomy (GTDB): domain Bacteria; phylum Bacillota; class Clostridia; order Oscillospirales; family Acutalibacteraceae; genus UBA1081. Next base: position 16,694 of record JAFXLD010000028.1, on the reverse strand, counting down.
GAGGAATTGAGAATGACTTGAAAATAATTGCAATCAGAATGAAAACCGCTGCTATTGAAATTATATTTGTTATGATGAAGTCTCTGTTTGTAACCTCAATAAGGTCTTTATACATGGGAGCTTCGCCCGTGACATATGCGTTTGCATCATACTTTTTGACAGTGTCGGTAATCTCTATAAGCTGAGCATTACATTCGTCTGTGGTGGGCGAATATACGGAGTTGACTATCATCAGCTCTTTTCCGTTGGTTGAAAGCATCGTTCTCATGGAATCGGGAAGAACATCTACGGAAATGGTCGTACCCATCATGGCATTCAGGCCCATGACCATTGAGATGCCTTCGATCTGCTCAAGCTCTTCTGCCAACTTTATTTTTTCCGTATCGGGCATATCGGCATCTATGAGAACCATGTTCATACTTGCCATGTTGAAATCATCCCTGAGTTTTTCCATGGCAACAACTGATTCCATATCCTTCGGCATTGCCTGCATCATATTGTAATACATTTTTACGTTATCCTGAGCAATCCATGTGGGAACGATGAGGATAACAAATAAAATTGCAAGTACATGACGCAATTTTATTGTCAGCTTGTTGATACCGCTGAATGAGGGTATAAAGCTTCTGTGCTTTGTTTTGTTTATGGCATTTTCAAAAATAAGAAGCATTGCGGGGAGAATCAGAACAACGGTAAGTATTCCGAAAACAACACCCTTTGCCATAACGAGCCCGATATCAAGTCCGAGAGTAAAGCTCATGAAACACAGAGCAAGGAAGCCGAATACTGTTGTCAGAGACGAACCTGCAAGGGAAGCGAATGTGCTTTTGATTGCAGTAGCCATTGCGGCTTCACGGGTACGGTATTTCGGTTTTTCTTCAACATATCTGTCCATAAGGAAAATGGAATAGTCCATTGTAACTGCAAGCTGAAGAATTGAGGCTATGGCCTGTGTGATGAATGATATCTGTCCGAACATGAAGTTCGTGCCCATGTTGTAAAGAATTGCAATACCGATTGCAAGAAGCATTACAACAGGGAGCATGAATGATTCCATTGTAAGCCCCAGTGCAATGAGAGCAAGCACAACAGCTATACCGGCATACAGCGGAGCCTGTTCCATAATAAGCACGCTTATATCATAAGTCATTGCTGCAGTACCGCTCATCAGACATTGTTCGGGAAGCAGTTTCTGTATCTCTTCAATGGCGTCAAGTGTTGCATTAGATGCTCCCGGTGTTGAGAACTGCACCATCATCAGAGTGCTGTCACCGTCTGCACTGTAAAGCATTGATGTGATTCCCTCAGGGAACATGGTGAGGGGTATCTTTGTGTTTGACATAGCTCCGAGCCACAACACCTTTTTGACACCGTCTATTTCCTTGATACCGTTTTCAAGGTCTTTTATTTCAGCCCATTCCATGTCATTGATGATAATGATACCCATGGATGCTTCGTTGAAATCTTTATCAAGAATATTGATGCCTTTGACGGAATCAAGCTCGTCAGGCAGATATGAAAGTATATCGTAATTTACAGGGGTAAAGATAAATCCCAATAATGACGGGATCAGAAGCAATGCTGCAATGAGCATAACTTTTTTTGGATTCTTCGTGATCCATGATGCCAGTCTGGTTATCATACATACCACTCCTTTATCTGATATTCGCAGAGTGCAATATTATGTACATTATTATATATAAATGTGAACTCAGTATTAATAAAATAATAAAAACAAAGGAAAATTCTCCGGTCGTATGCGTCCGCATTCAGTCGCAGGGGCTTTGTGTCCGTTTACATGGACATTAAAAAGAAAAAAGCATAAACTCCTTGACATGACGCACAAATGTTCTTATACTTGACAATGGTAAGAACAAATGTTTGTTTCTTTCATGCATGAATACAAAAATGCCTTCCGTATTCATGCAGAATGAAAAGGAGATGATTAAAATGAATAAAAAATCATACGGACCGATTGACAGTATCGGCAAAGAGCAGAATGAGCTTCGTATGATTGACAATGAATGTGCGTCCTGTCTGTATGAAGCAGGAAAACATTCGCAGAAAGACGTGCTCGGTGCTGTGATTGCAAATGAACTTTCACAGAATGAACAGCTTCTGGTAAAACTTTACTGGTTCAGAGGTTTTTCGCTCAACAGGATTTCTGCAGATTACGGGTTGCCTCGTGAAACAGTCAGAAGAACAATTGAAAGAGCAAAAAATAAAATCTATAACAGCATGAAATATGTTGTTCTTTATGATGAGCTTCTTGACGGCAGACAACCTGTCCCGAAGGATTTTCATTTCAAAATTATCAGATGTACGGACGGAAAGGAGCTTGTGTCATGAGTAAATCATTATATGAACTCGCACTTGATTATGATGAATCAATCAAAAAAATACAGCAGATAGTTGTTTCTGTCAGAAAACAGATAAAGGACGCAGAAGTAAAGAACGATTCTTATGAAGTTTATTCACTGAGCAGAAAGCTTGAGATGCTTTATGAGGAAATCCGTGACATGAAGATTGTGTCCGAAAAACTTAAAAATTATTACAAAGAAGAAAAATCAGAGGAGGATGCTGCATGATTCTGAACAGGCTTATAATTCCGGAACATAATAAATTGAATTTTGTTCTCAGGCATACGGAAAACGGCGAAAAATATGAACTGCCCGATTCCTGCAGATATTATATGATCATTTCAAAGCCCGCTGAACCGTTTGAAAATGTACATTTTCATGAGTCCGAAACGGAATATTTCAGTTTTCCCGTTGAAATTCCCGTGGGAGAATATATTTTTGAAGTCGGTATAATTAACGGTAATTCTGAAAGAACGGTAATCCTGCCTGCTCTTGATGAACGGTTCCGTCCTCTTAATCAGCTTTTTGTTTTAAGGAGGCTTGAAAAATGAGTGATTGTAATTGTGTGTATGCTCAGATACAGACTCCACAGGTCAATGCGGCTACTTATCCCACAGGCCCCAGAGGAAACGGTATAAAAAGCATTGAACAGCATGAAAATCTGTTGACAGTTACATACGATAACGGAAAGACGCAGGTTTTTGAGCTTCCTGATTGGTGGTTCGGAACAAGAGCTCAATATAATGCACTTTCAGCAGACGAAAAAAAAGAAAAATCGCTGTATTTCATTGAGGAGGGGTCATAATGTTTCTGCACAAAGGCAAAGAGTATTATCCTCTTGAGGTAACACAGATAATATCAAAAAACAAAAGTGTTATATACGACAGAAATGCGAGAAAAAAACCTTATGTGTACCTCGCAATTGAAAATACAGAAGAAAAAGGAGATTTATAATGGCAAATTATTTTAATTTAACTCTTGATACAATAGGTCCCTCTGGGGTAAGTGTAAAAATAAACGGTGATGAAGAAAGCACAACATCAACATCAGCAGTGCTCACAATTACCTGTAGTGATGCAGATCTTACAGACTATCAGATGAAAATCTGGGGTACGGCAACAGCTCCTGCAGAAGAAGATGCAGTATGGGAAACATTCCAGGAATCAAAAAATATTACTTTACCCACATATGACGGCATAAAGACTGTTTATGTCAGAGTCAGGGACGATGTGTGGAATGAATCTGTAACAGCATCGGATACAATTACCCTTTATACAAAACTCCCCTCTGTAAACTTCCGTATGGTAGACGGAAAAGTGTCCCTTGTAGAAGGAAAAAACAGTGCAGGAGGCAATTTCGGATTTGATGAGAATATTGATGCGGCAAAAATCATGATTGTAAAAGATATAAATGCAAGACATGATGATGCGACAAATATTTCAATTCCTGCAACAAACGGCTCATTTATGTTCAAGGATGATGACTCTTTGTTGACAAAAGAATTTGAGGGTTATATGGAATTTGAGAACATATTGTGTGACTGTGAGTTTATGAATTATTGCATAATCCAGGCTGCTGACATTGCCGCTGTGTCACCCGGTGACGGTGTAAAACTTCTGAAAGTGTTTGTCAGAAGTGCCGAAAGCGGCAACTGGAGTGCATAAGAATGCTGACAATATCAATTGACAGAAACAGAATAAGCACTCATTTCAAAGCAACGGTTACCGTGCATTCTGATGAGTCTGTGTATGCCTATGAAGCAAGAGCCACAAAACAGGGACAGCCATACGGAAGAAGTGTAGGATATGATTTATTGTCAGACGATGCTTCAGCTTCAAACGGAATTGTGACTCTCAGCACGCCTGTCAGTTCGTTTTCGTTTGATATCGAATCATCAGAGCTTCAGACAGACGGTGATTACCGTATCAGCGTTTATGTCAGAAACAAAGACGGTGTATGGAATGATTGCTGTCAGCTTTACACTTCCTCTTCGGAAGCTGTAAGAGATTCAAACGGTGCCTATGTTCTTGCAAAATGTGACGGCAGTGGTACGGACTCTTCATATAAAAGTGCTTATTCAGGTAATGATATAAACAATTTTGTTACGGAGGTGCTTTCATGAGCGAATACAATATGAGCCATACAGGTGCAGAGCTTGACGATGCGATAAATAAAGTAAAAAACGGCTATATTCTGCCATCGGGCAACAGTCCCACAATCACTACCAACGGGACACATAATGTAAAGCAGTATGAGAATGCTGTTGTGAGTGTACCTCAGGGGATGACTCAGCATACAAAAATAAGTAAAACAATCGGCTCATCATCTACACAGAGTTACTCAATTCCCTTATCCGAAATCGGATTCACCCCAAAAGCATACGCTGTTATTGCGTATCCTTCATCGGAAATCGCATCAGCTGTATCAGGACAGCCGCACATTCTTGGAACAGCCAATAACCTGGGTTCTTCAAATCCGTCAGGTTGTATATCTGCCAGCGCATCAGGGGTAATCAAGATACAGACCGTCGGCGGAAGTTTCAGTGGTGCCGTAAACGGAAATAATTTTACGTTCACAAGTACCTATGCATATCTGAGAGGTTCAATCAGATATTATTTTTATTTTTGGGGGTAATGTTCATGAGATACTACAAAAAAACCGATGAAAACGGAAATGTTGTATTGATAGCAACAACAACCGAGCTGACAGATGCTTCTCTGACCGAAATCTCAGAGGAAGAATACTCAGAGCTTGACTATTGTGAAGAAATTGCAGATATACCAAATGATGATATTTCGGAACAGTCAAAAGACGAACGCATCGCAGAGCTCGAAAAAGAAAATGCAGCGTTGCTTTTTCAGATTCTGACAGGGGAGGAATATGCAGATGTATGAGAAAATAAAATATTATTATTGCAAGGGTATTTATAAAAAGGTACATCTTGATGTATTGCTTTCTTCACAAGCAATATCAAAGACAGAATATGAGACTATTTTGAAAGGAGATCAGAATGGATAAAAAAGTTGTCGCAACAGGCATTGATGTTTCCTATGCAAACGGAAAACTTGACTGGTCAAAAATTAAAGGAAAAATTAATTTTGCGATTTTACGTTGCGGTTTCGGCGGTGATTACACAAGTCAGGATGATGTTCAGTTCTTTAATAATGTAAAAGGCTGTGAAGATAATTCAATTCCATACGGAGTTTATCTTTATTCATACGCAACAGATGTTGAAAAGGCAAAAAGTGAGGCGGCTCATGCACTCAGACTCATAAAAGATCTGAATTTTGATCTGCCTGTTTTTCTTGACCTTGAAGAGCCGAGAATCAGTGAGCTCGGAAAAACAAAAGTCCTTGAAATTGCAAAGACATTCTGCAGCATAATTGAACAGGCAGGATATACATACGGTACATATGCAAATAAAAACTGGTTTGACAACTATCTTACTGATTTATGGTATGACAGTAAAATAAAATGGCTTGCGCAGTATAACAGTACTGTAACATATACGGGCAGATACGACATATGGCAGTATACAAGCTCAGGAACTTTTGACGGTATCAGCGGCAGATTTGACTTCAACAGAAGTTATGTTTCATTTTTAAAAGGTGATGCAAACGGTGACGGAGAAATAACTGCAGCCGATGCAAGAACAATTCTCCGTGCATCGGCCGGTCTTGAAAGTCTTGACCCTGCTCAAGAAAAAAATGCAGATGTGAATAATGACGGCCAGATTACTGCTGCAGATGCGAGATCTGCTTTAAGAATATCTGCAGGGCTTGAATGATATGGATGAAAAAGAAGTATGGGAACGGCTTACATCTGTTGAGTCAAGCGTGAAATCTGCACATCACCGTATTGATTCCATTGAAAAGCTGACTCAGTCTGTTTCCGATATGGTTGTCGAAGTGAAACATATGAGGGAAGACCTGAACAAAGTTCAGAGCGAAATGGAAAAGGTGAAAAACCGACCTCTTAAATTTTATGATAAATTCTTATGGGCAATTGCAGGTGCAGCCATATCAGGAGTGTTTTCTCTTGTATTTTCTGCAATAAGCTGAAAGGAGCAATATGGATTTAATAACTTATGTGACCGAAAACGCACTTATACTTATACCCGTGCTTATAATTATCGGGTATATAATAAAAAATATACAGTTTATTCCCGATAAATACATACCTTTGATTCTTTTGCCATTCGGAATCGTCGGAGCAATGGCATTGGGAGAATGGAATGTTCAATCAGCAATACAGGGTGTGCTTGTCACCGGTGCTGCAGTTTACGGTAATCAGATTGTAAAACAAATAAGTAAAAAATAACTGAAAAGCAGGTGCCGTATTTGAAGCACCTGCTTGATTTTTTTATATGTTTTTGCCTGTTGAAATGGAGTGGATAAGTGAATGAATCCAGCGGAAGAAAGCTCCGAGAAGAGGAACATTTCTGAGATTTGCAAAGAAATTACATGTTCCGCAAACATTATTGCCGTTGTAACTTCCTTTGTAAATTTTACCTGCAACATAGTTGTCAATATCTTCCTGAGTGTTGAACGGAACAACATCGACTTTTGCAGCAGGAAGATACTTCTTTGCAACCTTGAAAAGCTGACCTTCATAGAAAGTTCCGCTGTTGGTCTGCATCACTTTGCCCCATTTTGAAGCTATAGTTTCATAGCTGTCATTGTGAAGATCAACAATATATTCATCCGATGTGCTACCGTAACAGAACCAGTCAGCCCATGCAGCCCAGCTGTTATAGCCTTTGTATGTCCAGAGTGTCCATACAATATCGTTTGAATCATATGCATCAATTGCAAAGTCAAGAGTTACCTTATCTCCTACGGGATGGAATTCACCTGCATACTGGGGTACATTATAAAAACAAGCCCAGCCGTTAGCAATTCTTGTTGTGTAGTCAGATTCTTTCTTGTCATACTGATGATACTGATATACAACATTTTCCCAGCCGTATTCATCGGGATCAGGCAACTTGTCAACGCTCCATGTGCCGATCATTGTTATCATACGATCGGGGTCTTCTTTTCTGATTGCATCGTATGCCATGTCATAGTATTCCCAGATGTAAGAATGGATTCTCTTTGCCATGGGAACATCACACATCGGTTCGTTCAGAAGGTCAAACATCGCAATTGCGGGATCACCTGCAAAACGTTCTGCAATAACTCTCCAGAGTTCGACTGCCTGTGCTCTGTACCATTCGCCTTTTTCGTTCTGATCAAAGAAATGGTAGCTGTTCTTGTGTCCTGCATGGTCCGCATAACCCTGAACACCGTTTGCTGCATGCAGGTCAAGAATTGCATAAAGACCGTACTTGCGACACATTTCAACTGCCCATTCAAGTCTTGAAAGATCGATTTCTCCCTTATCGTCCAGAATCCATGTGCCTTCTGTATCAGACTGGAAATTTCTGTACCAGAACGGGATTCTTACACAGTTGAAGCCCATATCTGCAATGTTCTTGAAATCTGTTTCAACGATCCAGTTGTCCTGATAGATGTTAAGAAGCTCGTATGTTTTTTCTGTTCCGAAACGTTCTTCGAGAACTTCATAGGTATAAACATCACCTGTAGCATCGTTTGCAACAGGTGTAAACCAGTCTTCCATAATCAGCCAACCGCCAAGATTCAAGCCCTTAAGAAAAACATCTTCACCCTTGGCATTTACAATTTTATAGCCTTCCGTGTGAAGTGCATCTTCTGCGTGGATTGCAACATTATTCTTTGCAAATCCGGACACGGAAAGAACTGCCATGGATGACATTGTGATGATAATTGCAAGAAATAAGCTCAATGCTTTTTTCATAAAAAAGTACCTCCGTTAATTTTTTACAAATTTATTATACACCATAAAATTACAGTTGTCTACATCAAATAAAAAAAAGTACGGCACCGAAGTACCGTACAAATTTTATTAAAATGCAATTTTTTCAGCGATGTATGCTTCAAGCTCATCAATGGGAAGTCTTACCTGTTCCATTGTGTCTCTGTCACGGACTGTTACGCAGCCGTCTGTTTCACTGTCGAAGTCATATGTGATACAGAAAGGTGTGCCGATTTCGTCTTCACGGCGGTATCTCTTACCGATTGAACCTGTTTCATCGAAATCAACCATGAAGCTCTTTGAAAGTTTCTCATAAACTTCAAGAGCCTTGTCTGAAAGCTTCTTTGAAAGGGGAAGAACTGCTGCCTTGTAGGGAGCGATTGCAGGGCTGAGATGAAGCACAACTCTTGTGTCGTTCTTTTCAGCATCGATAACTTCTTCGTCGTAAGCTTCGCAAAGAAGAGCAAGCACGGTTCTGTCAAGACCGTATGTTGACTCGATGATGAAAGGAATATATCTTTCGTTTGTTTCGGGATCAAGATAATCCATCTTGGTTCCGCTGTATTCCTGATGTCTTGTAAGGTCGAAGTTTGTTCTGTTGTGAGTACCGTTGATTTCACCCCAACCAAACGGGAAAAGGAATTCGATGTCACAAGCAGCCTTTGCATAGTGAGCGAGCTTTTCGTGATCGTGGAAACGAAGATGGTCTGCGGGAATGCCGAGATCCTGATAATACTTCATACCGTAGTTTTTGAAGTAATCATAAAGGTCTGTGTCTGTGCCTTCCTTACAGAATGTCTGGAACTCCATCTGCTCGAACTCAATTGTTCTGAATGTGAAGTTACCGGGTGTGATTTCGTTTCTGAAAGCTTTACCTATCTGACCGATGCTGAAGGGGAGCTTAGCTCTCATTGTTCTCTGAACATTGAGATAGTTTACGTATTCACCCTGAGCATTTTCGGGACGCAGATAAATAACGCTCTTGCTGTTGTTTGTAACACCTCTGAATGTCTGGAACATGAGGTTGAATTCTCTGATGTCTGTGAAATTGTGCTTACCGCAGTTGGGACAGGGGATAGAATGATCCTTGATGTACTGGAACATTTCTTCCTTTGTCATGCCGTCTGCATGAGCATTTTCGTCAAAATCGTCAATGAGGTTGTCTGCTCTGTGACGCATTTTGCATTCTTTACAGTCAAGAAGAGGGTCGGAGAAAGATGCAACGTGACCGCTTGCTTCCCATACTCTGGGATGCATGAGAATATCGGCATCAACTTCGTAGCTGTTTTTTCTTTCCTGAATGAATCTCTTTCTCCATGTGTCTTTTACATTATTCTTAAGTCTTGCACCGAGAGGGCCGTAGTCCCATGTGTTGGCAAGACCGCCGTAGATATCACTGCCTGCGAAAATAAAACCTCTGCCTTTGCAAAGGGCAACAATTTTTTCCATTGTTTTTTCAGTGTTCTGCATATTTTTACCTCCACACATAACAATACAATTTATTATTTTAAAACATTGTTAATGAATTGTCAAGAGAGAAACAATAATTTATCGCACCGCTAAAAATTGCGAATTGAAAAATCCCTGCATATTGCAGGGACTGAGATATTCTCATTCGGCAAGTGAGGTTAAATTTTCATCATCTTCGGGTGAAGTATCATTTTCTTGAGCATCATGCACAATAAGATAAGCAGCATCAGAGTTTTTATTTTTAATTGTTTCGTAGATGATGCATCCTATGAAAATCAATGCAACAGCTACCACACAAGCGACAATCACATTTCTGATTCGCAGTTTCTTTTTAATATCCTCTTTGCTGTATTGCTCAAAAAATATTGTTGCAACTTCCTCTTCCGTGCCGAATTGCTGCCTGATTTCAGACATATCTGCATTTTTGTTTTCATCAGCATAATCGAGAATATTTTGTTTCAGCTCATTAAGGAACAGTCTTGACTCCTTTGTTCCGTAAAGAAGCTGTTTTTTTATATTTTTTATGTATTCATTTATTTCATTCTTCATTATCATTGCAATCACTCCTGAGATCTAAAATACGTGCTATTGATTTTGTAACCGTTAAATACTCCTGCAAAATTTCCTTGTAATACTTTCTGCCTGCTTCTTCTATGTGGTAATACCGCCGTCTTCTTCTTGCACCGACCAACTCTTCATAGTCAGAAACGTACCCTGCATTCACAAGACGGTACAGCACAAGATAAAGTGCTGCCTCTGCCATTGTGTATTCGCCGTCACTCTTTTCCTTGAATGCCTTTGTTATTTCATAACCGTAAAGATCGCCGTCCTGCAAAAGATGCAGAATAAGCAATTCCGCCGTACCTCGCTTAAAATTATCCTGTGACTGTCCCATATTTTCACCTTTTTCCCGATCGTGAAATAATTGTATCATATAATACTTATGCTTGTAAATACTTATCTTGAATAAATATTATTGACAATTAGTAAAATGTGTGTTATTATGAATTCAAAATTTACAATAAGTGGTGATACCAATGGCATTGTAAGCACGGCGGACTTATAAAAGATATGTTTTCTGAACTTCGTCATACCGTTTTATCTGTCCGCTTGAAATTATTCAGACAAAGAAGTTCTACTATATTTTGTAAGGAGTGTTTAATTTGAATAAATCAAAAAAATTATTATCGGTATTTTTAGCCGTGCTTATGATAATGTCATTTACATCTTTGTTTGCCTCAGCTGCAGCCCCGATAAAACTCACAAGGACAAATATAGAAATTGTTGCACCGTCTGTTTCACCTTCTGAAATTAATTATGGGCAAACTTTAGGGGATTTAACGATATCAGGTGGAGAAGTTTGGTACGATGGAACACAAGTTCCTGGATATTTTACAGTTTATAATGCAACTCTAGCACCAACCGCATCTGAATCTTATGAAGTTTACCTTAAATTTGTCCCTACTGATGCAAACTATACCTGTACAGCTACGTTCAGAAGCAGTAACAGTACATATACAGGAACATGGCCTGCAATTAGAGTAAAGGCTGAAGCTGTAGCAACTCTTGCAGAAGCACCTGTTGCTTCAACGATAGAGATCGGTGGTCAAATTCTCGCAACATCAACACTTTCCGGCGGTAAAGTTGTTGATGCAAACGGAAATGATATTACAGCGTTAGGCACATGGGGCTGGGCAACAACTCTGTCAACAAAAGTCAATGAAAGTGGAACATATACAGCAAAGTGGACGGCAACTAATAATGATTATAACCCCGTTACCGTTGATGTTTACGTAACCGTTGAAACAGTACAAATTGTAACTTGTTTTGTCGATGAAAACGGCAATGCTATTACACCCGAAATAAGAATGCCTATCAATTCTGAGCTTAATCTTAATGTTTTGGCTCCGTATATTGAAAGCCTTACGGCAAACTGCGGTGAATTTTCTGTTCTTAACATCAGTCCGTCAACAATTGACTCGTCAGTATTGGGTGAATATGAATATAGTGCAAGAATTTCACCTGAAGATAATAGTTATTCATCTGGTTGGCTGACTTTCAAACTTATTATTGAGCCACTTGAGGTAACACCCTCTATTACCGCATACGGTAACGATGAGTATATGATCTCAACAGGTGATTACACAAAGAAGCCAAGAGGTACATATGATTTATATGTAGACGACGAGCTTGTAATTGAGGATATCAAATATCAGGAAAGATTTACATGGCGTCCCGAAAAGAGTGGTACATATAACCTTAAGGCTGTTTACAATCCTGTTGAAAACGATACATATAAGGTTAATGATGCTGTAAGAGAAAACATGGAACTGAATCTTACATGGAAAATCAATTGTATCAACTGCGGTGCTTACGATTACAGATACGGCGAAACCGCAATGGTAAATCACACCCTTGGTAATCAGTTCGCAGGTTGGGTATTCTACGATGAAAACGGAAATGAATTTACACCCGAAAATGTGGTTGCAGATGAATCCACATCAAGTGTAAAATTCACAATGCCTGACTTTTCACTTACAGTAAAGGCAAAAATCGTCGGCGAAGCTGATGATAGTGTTGACAATGACGATAACAGCGGCAGCGGCAATGCCGGTTCAAGTTCAATCTTCAGCAGATTTATAGAATTCCTTCGTAATTTGTTTGAAAAGTATATCAACATTTTCAAAACAATTTTCGGAATGTTTGCTCCCGCAAACTGAAGGAGTTTTCATATTTTCACATAAAAAAATAGAAATATTTTCTTCCTCTATGTGCTCCGCATAGGGGAAGTTTTTTTGCAAAAAACATAAAACGGAAAAATTTTCTTGACAAGCTTTTTTTGCTGTGATATACTCATTCCGTTATGAAAATTAAATTTATATGAAAGGAGATGGACAAAGTGTTTAATATGATGATTGAAATAACAAACAAAGCTGAAAGCATTCTGTCCGTTTCCCGATAAAATTACGGATATTTCTGCCTCGGCTTGGTGCCGGGGCAATTTTTGTTTTCAAAAAAATAAAAATAATTTACAGAACGGATTTATTGATATCTCGTAGGGGCGACCATTGGTCGTCCGCTGCGAAGCAGAACGGCTATAGCCGTTGTATATGTTGGTTTTTCTATGAAAAATGCCTACGGCATTTGCACTATCGTGCCGGACTGCCAATGGCAGCCCCTACGATGAAGATATCGACAAATTCTGATTTGCTGAAAGGAGAAAAGTATGTCAAAACAGAAAAAAGAGCCTAAAGAAAAGGCTCATGTGATAAAAAATACTTTATTCATACTTAAATGCGGTCTTAAAAGTGCGCCTTTTGAGATGATAAGTCTGTATGTTTCAAACATAATTGAAAATGTCTATTACTCTCTTGTTTTCAGCGTGTTTTTTCTTAAAACTGCGTTGTCTGTTATCGAGGGTAACGGCACTTTCAAAGAGCTTGTCATAAAGATTGTGCTTATGGTTATCGGCAAGATTTTTGTTGATATGATGGGATACTATACAAATTTCTACGGAAGAATCCGTTTTGAAATCAAGTGCGAAGGCTACATAAACGAAATGATTTTCAAAAAAGCTCAGCAGGTGGAACTGGGTTGCTATGAAAACCCTGAATTTTTCGATAAATACAACCGTGCAACATGGGTTGTGGAAAAACACGGCTTCAAAAGAATTGTTGGCGGCACATCATGGGTTATCGGCTCACTTATAAGCCTTATTGTTATGGTTTCATACCTTATGTCCATTGACCCTGTGATGATAATTTTCATCATCTGTCCCGTGTTTGTTATGATTTTCAGAGTTCTCAAGAACAAAGAAGAATTCAAAAAAGAAAAAGAGACAACACCATATGAAAGACAGAAAGAATATGTCAGAAGAACAGTTCTTCTCAAGGATTTTGCAAAGGAAATCAAGACTACAGACATTTTTACCGTTCTTAAAAAGCGTTTCAGCGATGCCATTGACAAGAACATAAAACTCATAAAAAAATACGGAATCCGTGTTGCCGTGCTTGAAATTCTCAGCGACTTTTTCGGTGATGTGATTCCCGTTGCAGGCGGTTTCGGTTACGGTTGTTACCGTCTTGTGGCACTCGAAAATCTTCCCGTGTCGGATTTTTCCGTGCTTGTTTCAGCTATCCTGCAGTGCCGTTATAAAATCAATAACTTTGCACGTTATTTCACAATGCAGCAGAAGCATTGTCTGTGGGTGCAGAGTCTCCGTGAGTTTCTTGCATATGAACCGAAAATCGTTGACGGCGGTATTGATACCGAGGAAATGGAAACACTCGAATTCAAAAATGTTTCATTCTCTTATCCCGGTAAAGACGAAAAAACTCTTGAAAACATATCATTCAAAATTAATAAGGGTGAAACTGTTGCCGTGGTCGGTCATAACGGTGCAGGCAAGACAACTCTTTCAAAACTTATCATGCGACTTTACGATGTCACCGAGGGTGAAATTCTTTACAACGGAAAAAACATAAAAGAATATAATCTGCTGTCTTACAGAGAGCGTTTTGCAAGTGTTTTTCAGGATTACCGTATCTTTGCAATGACCGTTGCAGAGAATGTTCTGATGCAGGAAACTGATGAAAATAACATTCCTCTTGCTGAAAAAGCCCTTACACAGAGCGGTGTTATGAATAAAATCGCAACTCTTCCCGAGAGAGTGAACACACTTCTTACAAAGGAATTTGACGATGAAGGGGCTTCACTTTCGGGCGGTGAAACGCAGAAATTAGCCATTGCAAGACTTTTTGCAAAGAATTTTGATGTGGCTGTCCTTGATGAGCCTTCTTCTGCCCTTGACCCCGTTGCAGAGTCAAAGATGTACGATGCACTGGCAGAAGGTACAAAGGACAAAACCGTTCTTTATATTTCCCACCGTCTTTCAAGTGCTGCAAATGCAGACAGAATACTCGTTTTCCGAGAGGGTAAGCTTATTGAAACGGGTAACCATCATCAGCTTATGGAAAAAGGCGGAGAATACTGCGAAATGTTCACACTTCAGGCTTCGGGCTACAGAGAGGAGGGTGATTCCGATGAAGAAAATCAGTAAAGAAAAGCTTCTCCAAAAGAGAGAGAATTTCTCAAACTATATGTTTATGCTGAAATTCATTCTCAGAAATTCCCCTCTGATAATCATTTTTACCGTTCTTTTTGATGCGATGACGGAATTGCCCTGGGTTCTTTCAAATGTTGTCATTCTGAAATACATAATTGATGTTATTGCATCGGGTACAGACCTTTACAGAGTTTTTGTTGCCTGCGGAATTTTTGCAGGACTTGTTGTTCTCGGCAATCTCGGAAATACCGTTTTCTATGAAGTTCTTCTGCCTGTGCAGAAAGAAAAACTCAATAAGAAACTCTATGAACAGATTTACGAAAAGGCATCGAGAATGGATCTGGCATCCTATGATGACCCCAAATTCTATAATGATTTTGTTCTTGCCATGAATACAATGGGTGAAAGAATAGAGGCGATCGTTCATGATACAACAACACTCTTTACAAATATCATTGCAATCAGTACAATAACAGGTATAGTCGCATCAATTGACCCCGTGTGCCTTATCTTTGTTGTTGTCTGCATACTCATAATGCTTCCTTTCGGCAGGTTTGTTGCGAAAGTCAATGTTGAGAGAACTGAAGCCATGACACCACTTGACAGAAAAAATCTCTATTTCTGGCGTGTTTTCTATCTTCAGGACTATGCAAAGGAAATAAGACTCAACCCTGCAGGTGAAATGACTGAGAGACGTTATAATCAGAACATAAAGGACCGTCTTTTTACAATCACACCCTATCTGAAAAAACAGTGGAAACTCTATTTCTGTCATGAAAGTGTGCCGTTCACACTTCTGCTTTATCTTGGTGTGACACTTTATCTCGGCTATAAGGCAATCGTTGTTGGCGACCTTGATATGGGTGAATTTGCCGCATCATTCAACGGTGCCATCAATATCGGTGACAGAATGTTCTTCCTGACTTCGTGGTTTGCAATAGGATTCAGAGAAAACAGCCTGTATGTCAATAAATTCAAGAAATTTATGAGTGCTGATGAGAAAATCAAAGGCGGTACACATACCGAAATTCTTGAAAAGCCACAATCAATAAGGCTTGAAAATGTCAGCTTTACATATCCCGGTAATGACACTCCTACACTCAAAAACATAAATCTTGAAATAAAGCCTTATCAGAAAATAGCTCTTGTCGGTTATAACGGTGCAGGCAAGACAACTCTGACAAACCTGCTTCTCAGACTTTATGATGTGACCGACGGCAGTATAACTGTCGGCGGAAGAAACATCAAAGAATGGGACACAAAGGCATATCACGACAATTTTGCCGCAGTATTTCAGGATTTTTCACTCTTCGGAGCCTCTGTCGGTGAAAATGTTGCAATGAGTGACACTCACGACGAAGAAAAAGTCTTTGCCGCACTTTCCGAAAGCGGTTTTGAAAAAGATCTTAAAAAAGGTACTGATACCGTACTTCTGAGAGAATTTGACGACAGTGGACTTTCTCTTTCAGGCGGTGAAGCTCAGAAAGTTGCAATCGCAAGAACATTCTATAAGAACTGTCCCTTTGCTATTCTTGATGAGCCTTCTGCAAACCTTGACCCAATGAGTGAATATGCACTCAATGAGGCAATGACAAGGGCAGCAAACAACAAAACCGTTATATTTATTTCGCACAGACTTTCCACAACAGTTATGGCAGACGTTATCTATATGCTCGAAAAAGGCGAGATAGTCGAAAGCGGTACCCACGAAGAGCTTATGGCTCTTGACGGAAAGTATGCGTATATGTTTAAATTACAGGCAGAAAAGTACAAACAATAATTTAGCGGAGCTAAATTATTGTTCAGTGATGAGTGAGGAATGAGGAGTGAGGAGTTTATGAAGGGGCTTTGCCCCTTACCCCATTTGTATTATATAGAGCGTAGCGGAACAAGTGCGTAGCACTTCCGACACTCCTAACTCCTAACTTCTAACTCCTCACTCTCAGATAAATTATTGTTTA
>JAFXLD010000027.1 GCA_017531385.1 Clostridia bacterium | reverse complement strand
TATTAAGACTCGTGAAGTAGTTAAAGAAATTAAAGTTCACGATACTGCTGTAAATGTCGGTGACAGAATGAAGAATATCGGTGTTAAAACCAAAGACACAGTTAATGAAAATATCAATCAGGCGGATAATGTATCACCTGAACAGTATGCAACTGATAAGGTGTCAGAATCTATGCGAACAGGTAGTGAAACTGTTGCTGTCGGCACAGAAAAAGCAGTTCGTAAAGGTGTAAGCAAAGCAAAAGAAAAAATCCAAGAAAAGAAAGCTGAGAAAAAAGCACAAGAAGAAGCGGAAAACGAAGCTGAAATGCAGTCTGAAAATACTTCGGCAGAAGAAACAATAACTGAAGAAAAAGCAGACAACGAAACTCCAAAAGAAGATAGCAAATCCTCTGCTCCTAAAGAAAAGTCAACAGAACCTAAAGGTGATGAAGGCGGTTCTAATAATTCCGGTAATTCAGCTTCATCAAAGGATAAGTCTGCAAAAACAAAATCTTCGGATAATGCTGAAAAAACATCTGAGCCTGTAAAAACGCAGAACAGTAAAAAGACTACTCATACGAGAACAGACAAAGGCGATGCTAAAGCTGTTAAAGAAAAAACTCAGGCACCGCCTAAAGTAAAAGAACAAACAGAAACAAATGTTGACGAGATTAAGAAACCTCGCCAAAGAAAGCAATCATCACCTAAAACAAAAGGTAAAGCCGATATAAAAAAGTTTGGTGCTGAAAAGAAAACTGTAAAAACTGTTAATAAAGATGCTCATAAGATAAAGCAGTCAAAGAGAAGTCTTGATAATGCTGCAAAAACTATCAAGAAGGCGGATAAGACGGCAAAAGCAGCAAAGAAAACTGTGAAAACAACTGCATCTACAACAAAGAAAACTGCTGAAATTGCAAAGAAGACAAAGCAAACAGCACAGGCAACTGCAAGAGTAACTATTAAGACGGTTAAGGTTGCAGCAAAGGTTGTTGTTGAAGCGGGAAAAGCTGTCGTAGCAGGTGTAAAGAGTATTGGAGCTATTATTGCCGGAGGTGGAGTGCCTGCTGTTGTTGTAATAATCATTATTTGTTTAATAGGTGCTATTGGCGGTACTTGTTTCGGTATCTTCCTTGCAAACGATGAAACAACAGGTACGAATAAAACAATGTCGCAGGCTATATCTGAACTCACATCTGAACACTATGCAAATCTTACTGCAATGAAAGCATCTTACACCTATGATTTACTTGAAGTTAAAGGTAACACTTCGATAAATTGGAAAGATGTTCTTGCGGTATATGCAGTAAAAACAACCTCAGGCGATAATCCACTTGAGGTTGTAACTCTTGATGATACTAAAATTGATTTGCTTCGTGACATTATGAAAGATATGAACACAATGACAGGTGTTGTTACACCTAAAGTTGTTGCGGAAACTACCGTTACAACAGACGAGAACGGAAACTCTATTAAAACAACGACTTATGTAACAAAGAAAGTTCTTACAGTATCAATTCTTCAGTTAAGTGTAGATGAAATATCGGCATTATATAACTTCAATGATGAACAAAAGGCATTATTGGAAGAATTGATGAGTGAAGAATACAACGATTTGTGGGCTGAACTTTTAGGGGCAAGTGGACAGATAATTCAGGGTAACAGTTCTTTTGTCGGCACAGGTATGTTTGCTTGGCCGTTTGAAAACGACCAATATATTTCTTCTCGGTTCGGTACTCGTGTTGACCCGATTTCGGGAGAAATAAAAACGCATGGCGGAACAGATATTGCAGCTCCACTTGGAACTCCTATTCTTGCAGCAGCAGATGGTGTTGTAATAACTGCAACTTGGCATAACTCTTACGGATATTATGTAAAGATTAAACACGATGACACTTACTCAACTCTTTATGCTCATTGTTCAGCTCTTCATGTGTCAGCAGGACAGACAGTAAAGCAAGGACAAGTTATCGCAGATTGTGGTTCAACCGGATATTCAACAGGTCCTCATTGTCATTTTGAGGTTATTCAGAATGGCGTAAGAGTAGATGCATTGATGTTTTATAAATCAAATTAAACAGAACGAACCCTGTCACTTGGCAGGGTTCGTTTTTTTATTATTATAGTTTTTTTAATATATTGAATTTCGAGTAATATGTATGATAAAATTATAATACCTGATAATACAAAAAAGTTGATAAATAATTGATAATTATGATTTAGTCTGCATTATGGAGGTGTGTTTATGAAAGAAAAGATTTTAATCGTTGACGATGAAACAGATATAGTGTCTATGCTGAAAGATTATTTTGAATTTAATGGATATTATACAATAACAGCAACTAATGGTTTGGAAGCTATAAAAAAAGCTGAGAAGCAACCCGATATTATATTGCTTGATATAATGCTCATGTACGGTAAGGAAGCAAGCAACCGAAAACAAGAGATAGACCGCCAGCACTACACTATTCCGAACCAAAGACCAAAAGATAAGCATTGTGGGAAAATCTAAACTTTTGGATTTTCCTACAATGCCGACTA
>JAFXLD010000026.1 GCA_017531385.1 Clostridia bacterium | reverse complement strand
TTTGAAGAACGTGATGTATATGCTGTAATATGGTTTGGATTCTGCGGATTATTTCTTCTTGCAGGGAGTATTGTGTCTGCATTCGGCTTCCGTTATTTCCCGAATATCCGCTATGCCGCCTTTGATGTGACAACAATACCATTTTATTTTGTCTATTTGGGAATGTGTATCACACCGTTCTTAATAAATGTAAAGGAGGAGCTGAAATGGAAAGCCTTGTATTCAAAAATGTGAGATTTGCATATCCACAGGAAGAAAACAATGCTCTGAATGATGTTTCCCTTGAAATCACACAGGGCGAATTTGTCATAATCTGCGGTTCATCAGGTTGTGGAAAATCCACGCTTCTGCGGCATATGAAATCCTGTCTGACTCCTCACGGTAAATTCAGCGGTGAAGTATTTTTCAACGATAAACTGCTGAAAGATATTGACGAACAAACACAGTCACAGGAAATCGGATTCGTTCTGCAATCTCCCGAAAATCAGACAGTCACGGATAAGGTATGGCACGAGCTTGCATTCGGATTGGAAAGCCTTGGATATGATATCCCTGTTATCAGACGGCGTGTTGCGGAAACTGCCGCATTTTTCGGGATTGAAGCGTTGTTCTACAAGAATACGGCAGAACTGTCGGGCGGACAGAAACAGCTTTTAAGCCTTGCGTCCGTGGTGGCAATGGAGCCTGAAATCCTTGTTCTTGACGAGCCGACAGCCCAGCTTGACCCCATAGCCGCAGTTGATTTTCTTAATCTGCTTGGCAGAATAAACCGTGAACTCGGCATAACGATAATCCTCACCGAGCATCGTCTTGAAGAAGCGTTTCCCTTTGCCACAAGAATTGTTGTAATGGAAAAAGGACGAATTATATGCGATGATACTCCCGAAAATGTGGGGATGGCTTTAAAGGGGAAAAACAGCGGAATGTTTCTTGCAATGCCAACCGCAATGAGAGTGTGGGCAGGTATTGAAACAAAATTGCCCTGTCCTGTGACAGTCCGTGACGGAAGTCATTTTCTTGCGGAGAGGAATAAAGAACAGGAACTTCTTCCGCTTTACAAAGCTGATGAATATATAATTGATGAAGAAATTATCCTTGAATGTGATGAAGTGTTTTTCAGATATGACAAGGAACTTCCTGATATTCTGAAAGGCTTTTCGATTAAGCTTCATAAAGGCGAATTCTATGCGATACTTGGCGGTAATGGTGCAGGCAAATCAACGGCATTGAAAGTTCTTGCAGGAATTCAGAAAGCATACAGAGGAACGGTAAGAGCAGTCGGCAAAATCGGAATGTTACCGCAGAATCCGCAGACACTTTTTGTGAAAAAGACAGTCAGAGAGGAGTTATATGACGCTTTCGGCAGAACAAAAATCTCATCTGATATGAAAGAGCGACTTATGTCGTGGACTGTGTCAACTTGTGAGCTTACAGATTTACTCGATCGCCACCCCTATGATTTATCAGGTGGGGAACAGCAGAGAGCCGCACTTGCAAAGGTTTTGCTGACTTCTCCCGATATTCTTCTGCTTGACGAGCCAACAAAAGGCTTGGACGCTGAATTTAAGGTTCATTTTGCCGGAATTATAAAAAAGCTGACTGCAAGCGGTATATCTGTGCTTATGGTAAGCCATGATGTT
>JAFXLD010000025.1 GCA_017531385.1 Clostridia bacterium | reverse complement strand
CAGCTTTGCCTTCTTCGGTTTCCAACAGCTTTTCGATTTCTTCAATGAACAACATAGCCATTGAGTTTAAGGCTTCCTCGGGAATATCCGATTTGAAAATGATTTTAGGATTACTCATGAGCGAATACCTCCTTTTTAAGAATTACCTCCATTTCCGCCGGAGGCAGGCTGTAAAATTTTTCATTTGAATCTCTCCTTCATAACTAAAAGAACTCAGCTCTGCCGGTCTCAGATCCGAGTCCGCTGATTTTCGTTCCGGGAACTTTGCGGGCAATACAAAGTGCGGGACGAAAATTATTTTCACATAGCAATATATGTGAAAATAATAAAGTTTCAAGAAAACTTACTTTTCGGGACCAAAGTGTTTTCTATCGACAGATATAATGTATGCGAATTATTGGTTCCGTTTCAAGAAAACAATAACGACACCTACCCGAAGATAAGTGCCGATTGAAGTGAAAAATATATTGATGTGATAAAGAATGTACCCTGATTAATGTACCAACCGATGAACCTGTTTTGAGCGCACAATGTGATAACCAATGTACACGCCGTATTGGCTCTACCTAAATCGGCGGTATCCCATTTAACAGCTTGTGGCTGTAAAAAAGGAATGAACCCTATCGGATATCCCAATGATGTAATAACAGATGAACCCGTGCTACTTATCTGGGATAAAAATACTTTTGCTTTTATGGGATAAGGGATGTCCCCGTAAAGCATTCCGTTAATGTAATAACCGATGTTACCATTTTCGGCAAGTGCGGTGTAATAAGCAATGCCCCCGAAAGAATAAATCTTGGGGTATCAAGAAGGTATATTTCCATTTCGCAGAAATCTGTTCCCCCTTATAGGGTAATTATTGATTTATCAATACAAAACGTTTCTAAAGTTATGGCAGAAGGCAAAAAGCCTATCAAAAATGGAATGCATCGCTTAAAAGCCCTTATTTTCAATGATTATCGCTTCAAAACGCAACATCAATACAAAAACTATAAAAATGACACTCCTTTTGAAATGATAGAGTTTCGAGAGTTTTTTGCGGTAACTCTCATATCGATATTTTCTTTCTTTTTCGTGAGCAAAAAATGACGCTCACTTTTTCTATGACGTTCCCTTCGATATGATGTGAGTGTCATACTTTCTTTCTTAGATGACAAGAAAAATGACTGTCTTTTTGATATTAAACAGAGGGTCAAAAATCTAATCCTTGTCGAAAGGAAAGTCTCCTCATCATTTCGATACGAGAGATAATATATCATCTCGAAATGTCGGTCATCTTATCATATCGAAAAGAATATCCGTCATATCAAAACGACAGTGGGCACTCATTTCAAAACGACAGTTTTGCCTAAGATTAATCTAAAACAAATCCAAAATAAATCTATGAGTCTCATTTCGAAATGAAGATCATCTGTCATTTCAAAAAGATAGGCGGCGGCATTTTCAAATGACACTCATTTGAAAAAATATTCCCATAAAGAAGACGGTCTGCGTGAAAAAATCGCAGGCCGTTATTGTTTTCTTGAAACGCAACCAATATCTCACATACATTATATACGTTGAAAGAAACCACTTTGGTCCCGAAAAGTAAGTTTTCTTGAAGCAGAAGCGAAAACAACTATATTACTAAAAAAGAAAGAGAGGTACAAATAATGAAGATTCGTATTGACCTAACCAAAAAGGATGCTGACATTGCTGCATTCAAAAAGTCCCTGCCCAAAGGCGAGTTGAGCAAGAACGTGGTGCAGATCATGAACGCTGCGATGAGAGATCGGGTAGCAGACATCCCGATGCAATTCACGATCGAAGCTCTGGACGAAAAAATACCCACGAAAATTTCGCTCCCCGAGACGCTCGCTGAAAGATTCAAAGAAAAGTTTGGGTACAAAAAAGGCAACTTTTCCACCGGCATCAAAATCGAGATCCGCAAGTGCATCCGAAAGAACTTAAAAATTTCGTCCGTAAAAAGATTTTCGTCAGCAGAAATTACGGCGGCATTCGACGAAGCGTTCCATCGTATATCCGAAAAAGGTG
>JAFXLD010000024.1 GCA_017531385.1 Clostridia bacterium | reverse complement strand
TGTAATCACAGCAGAAAGCCTTAAAAAAGACTTCACAGGTTACACATTCGACAGTGCAAGCGCAGACAGTGTGACAATCACCACAGGCACAAACGAAATCACACTTTACTACACAATCAATACATATGACTACACAGTAAATTTCCTTGAACAGGGCACAGACAAAGTTCTTGCAACAGCTAAAAACGGCACAGCAGTTTACAATCAGACAGTCACAGAAAACGCAGTTGCAATTGACGGATACAACCTTGTAGGTGAAAATAGTCAGAGCATAGTGAT
Source organism: Clostridia bacterium (assembly GCA_017531385.1). Taxonomy (GTDB): domain Bacteria; phylum Bacillota; class Clostridia; order Oscillospirales; family Acutalibacteraceae; genus UBA1081. The sequence continues at coordinate 9,399 of JAFXLD010000024.1, read as the reverse complement.
TGATACAGAAAACAATGTTATCAACTTCTACTATGCAAAGAGAAATGACCTTACAATGACAGTTTCTTATGTTGAAAAAGCAACAGGCAAAAAGCTTCTTGCCGACAAGACAGTAAGCAATCTTGTTTTCGGTGAAACTGTTGATATTGCATCTCTTGTTGAAGACATTGCAGGCTATGAATATATTGAGTCTGTACCTTCAGAAGTTACAGTAGATTTGAACGGTAATGCTGTTACTCTTTACTATGAAAAAGCCATGTTCGGCTATACTGTTGAGTATTACTATGACAATGTTCTTGACAGCAGTAAAACAGAAAGCATGACAGCACTTTATCAGTCTGTAATTACTTCTTACCCCTATAAAGGCACAGGATATATTCTTGGTTCTGTAGGAAATCTGCCTCTTACAGTCGGTGCAGATGAAGCTAAAAATGTAATCAGAGTTTATTACTACACTGACAAAGTCGGTGGCGGTGAATTCGGCACAACACCCGACAGCAATCCCGATATATATCAGAAACAGGTTATATTCCGTGTTGTAAACGGTACATGGGCAGACGGAACAACAAGAACCATTGTCAAGTATGTCAACCTTAAAACAGGCGGCAGATGGGATGTAAACGGCACAGCCACAATTACAGCACCCGCAGGAATGATTGCTTATGAAGGTTATCATAACGGTGCATGGAACACAACACCTCCCACAACTGTCAAAGGTACCAAAACAGAAACATACGTCTTTACTTTCAAGGCAATAAACGAACCCGAAGTTCCCGAAACACCTGATGTTCCCGAAAATCCCGATATTCCTGTTATCCCCGGCACTCCCGGAGTGGGAATGCATATCGTATTCGGTAAAACAGAAGGCATCGGCTGGTACAGAGTATCAAGAGACGGCGGAAAAACATATGAAATTGTTTTCGGCAACTCCACATTTGAGGTTGACTACGGCGAAGAGCTTATTATCTCCGTAGGTGATATGCCTCTGGACTTCGATTCATATGCATTCTTTGTAAATGAAATGCTTGTTCCAACAGATGAAAACGGCAATCTTGTTATCACTGTCAAGGGCTATATGCTCATCAGAGCAGTGGGATACACAAAACTTCCCGTGCCCGATACCGATGATAAGAACGAAAGCGGTAATAACAACAGTTCAGACAATACCGAAGATGAAAAACCGCTAAATTTCTTCCAGAGAATCATCAAGGCTATCAGAGAATTCTTTGAAAGACTCTTCGGAATAAAGAAATAATAATTGAAGACATAACAAAACCCTCATCAACGTAATGTTGGTGAGGGTTTAATGTTATAATTATTAATCAGTTCGCAGGTCTGAAACGGACTGCGGGAGTTGTTTCATCAATAACCTTGAATGTATAGCCGTTGTTGAGTCCGTATTTGATAATGGTGGGCACAGCTTCAACTGTTGAGTATTTGATATCGTGCATAAGAACAACGGACTGTTTCTGATTTCTTATCTGACCGATTGTTGTATTTGCAATCTGTGAAGAGCTATATCCTTGTGTATCTCTGCAGTCCACATTCCAGTCAAAATTCAGATAGCCTTTGTCTGCCATGGTTTTGTTCAGAGTTGCCATTATGCCTCTTGCATAGCTTCTGCTTACGGTGTTATTGGTACCGCCGGGGAAACGGAAAATCTTTGTGTCGATGCCTGTCTGTTTTTTGATTATATCGTGCATTGCGTTGAAATCTTTGAAATAACTGTTTGTGCCCGAATAAATAGACCAGTTATGAGTCAGGCTGTGTACACCGATTGCATGACCGTCAGCAGCCATTTCTTTGAGAAGATAAATGTAATTGGGATTCTGATTTGTAACGAAGAATGTCGCCTTGACATTGTATGAACGCAGATAGCCCAGCAGCTTTTTTGTATAAGGTCCGGGGCCGTCATCAAAAGTGAGATAAATCACTTTGCTCTCAGTGCTTATTTTTGCTACTTCTGAGTAGTTGCATCGGCTGCAGGTTCTTGTTCTTGCCGTGCTTGATTCTTTCCAGCCCGACAAATTGTGACCGAGTGCCGAGTCGGTTTTGTAATCTTTATCAGTGTAGCCGCAGACGGAGCATCGTGAAGTGAATCTGCCGTCGCTTGTACAGGTGGCTTTGCTGTTTGTTTCAATGAGCTTGTGTCCGTTTGCAGGGACAATATTATCCTTTGAACCGTCAATTACACGGCAGAGTGAACACTTTTTGGTTGTGTAGCCGTCTTGTGTGCAGGTCGGGTCTATAACAAAATCTTCATAGGTATGACCATGCAGGATACAGGCGATTTTTTCAAGTGATGCAGCAACTCTGAGCGATGTTCTCGCATCGGCAGCAGTTATTTCACCGTCTTTGCTGTAATCACCGTATGTAAGGATGTAAACCGTGACTTTTTCAAGTGATGCAGAGCAACGGAGCAGAAGTCTTGCATCGGCTGCATTGATTTTGCCGTCATTATTCACGTCACCGTATTTTGTTTCGTCGAACTCTATTACAACGTCCGAATCGTCGGTTGATACTTCTTCGGAAACGGCTTCATTTGTCATACTTTCGGCGATTTCAGGCGATGTTTTTGCCATCGTGATAAAGCTTACCGAAAAAATTATCAGCACTGCCAGAATGACAGTGATTAGTGTGCTTTTTGTGCTCTTTTTCATAATTAAACCCCTTTTCACTTTATGTAAATATTATAATTTTTTTGTCATTTAATGTCAACGGCAATTGCCAATAAAATATCTCTGCTTGCAATATATTTTCAGTTGTTATATAATCAGATTATAATTTTACGGGAGTGTTGAAAAGTGCATTTACTGAAAATAGATAAAAACCATTATCAGGGACAGGCAGACCCCTTTATTCTGAAAAGCGGCGGCAGATATTATATCTATGTAACAGGTCATGATGCTGTTTATGCCTATCAGTCAGACAATCTTTTTGAAGGCTGGGAATACTACGGAAAAGTCCTGACAAAAGAGGGACATGATTCGTTCTGGGCACCGAGTGTAATTGAGCTCGACGGCAAGTTTTATATGTATAATTCAATCGAAATATACGATGATGAACCCGACAAAGGCGGTCACAGAGGTGCAATGCACGTGAGCGTTGCAGATAATCCCTTGGGACCTTTCACGGGAACAAAGCAGATACTTCATCCCTTTTCAATTGACTCACATATAGTTCAGAATGAAGCAGGGCTTTTCCTTTTTTATTCAGCAAACAGATTTGAAGGGGAGAGAATCGGTACTTGTATTTACGTTGATAAAATGCTCGATCCCTTTACTCCTGCAGGAAATCCCGTGTTGGTTATCGAGCCTACACTTGACGAAGACATTTATCAGAGGGACAGATATAAAAAAGGTCAGCACTGGCACACAATCGAGGGAGCTTGTTACTTCAAGGAAGGTGACTGGCAGTATATTATGTACTCGGGCAACTGCTTCCAACAGCCTACATATTATATCGGTTATGTAAGAGCTAAAACAGACGAAACCGACCTTACAAAAATCAGGTTTGAAAAGTATCCCGATGCTAATACATATCACCCTGTTCTGAAAGCAAATGAATTTGAAGAGGGAACAGGTCACCATTCAATGATAAAGGAAGACGGTCAGTGGTATGCAGTCTATCATGCAAGGGATTACGGCGATGCGCTTAATGCCTTTGATGCAAGAAATGCAAGAATCTGCAAACTGAATGTGGAGGACGGAATAATAACAGCAGAAAGATACGAAGATCATATATAACATTGACTTAAGTGAAAAATACGGATATAATAGAATAGGAACGGAGGGATGATATGTGTACACAGAATCAGGCAATTCTGATATTGAATGAAGTTTATATTTCATGTGATAAGATTTTTAATCATAAGGTCAGGGATGCCTTTTTATATGGTTCTTATGCAAGGGGAGACTATCATTCCGAATCGGATGTTGATATTCTTCTTACGGTTAATATGACTATTGAAGAAATTTCAAAATACAGAAATTCAGTTGCTGCTGTTTCAAGCAGACTGAGTTTTGAATTTGATGTAACTGTATCCGTAACTGTTAAACCGGCAGAGCATTTTGAAAAATTCGCAGAGGTGTTGCCTTATTATAAAAATGTTCTTGCGGAGGGAATAAAATATGCAGGATAATGAGAAAAAGGCTTTGTCTGATGCAAGATTTGCTCATGCTACAGAATGTCTTGATGCTGCTAAAAGTTTGCTTGCAAATGAGAGTTATAAAAATGCAGCAAACCGTTCTTATTATGCAGTTTTTCATGCGATGCGAGCAGTTCTTGCTTTTGATGGGATTGATATGAAACATCATAGTGGAGTGATTTCAGAATTTCGCAGATAATATCATTGCTGTTTAGCATTCGCACAGACAGCGATTATGATGATTTCTTTATTATATCAAAAGAAGAAACAGCAGAGCAGATTGTGAGTGCAGAGTTGTTCCTTCGTGATGTAGAAAAATATTTGTCAACAAAATAGAAAGAAGACTGAAGAAAAACTTCGGTCTTCTTTTTTTATGTTTTATTATTAAAAAGTAGGAATCTCCATCGGTACTCCGCCCTGAACGGCTGATTCATGAGCGATGATGCCGGGAATGGACATCTGGATTGCGAAATCAACATCAAGCTCGGGCTTTCTGTTTTCTGCAATACAGGAAATGAAATCCTTTACCATCTTACCGTCTGCACCGCCGTGACCGCTGTTGTCTTCACCCTCATACGCAGTTGTGACGGGGATATCGATCTTTGAGTTGGCAGAGAATGTTCCGGGAACGCTGTAAAGACTTGCAAGTGAATGTGCATTGTCAACAACACATCTGCGGTCTGTTTCGATAGTTCCTCTTGTACCGCAGATACGGTAATTGTGGTCATAGCTTGTGTATGCACCGAAAGACACAAGCAGTCTGATAACCGCACCCTTTGCAGTTTTGAAAAGTGCAACACCCGTTTCTTTGCGTTCGGGAGTATAAGGGTCATAATGCACATCAGCTTCCATGCAGGTTACGCTTACACATTTGTCATCCATAACATAAAGAAGAGGACCGAGTTCGTGTGTAAGGTAATGAATTGCAGGCTGATAAGTTCTCCAATGACCCTCGGGATAGTAATCAGGGGCAAATTCGTTGGGGTCAAGAGCATGGAGATATTCAGCCTCTGCATAAGCAATCTCGCCGAAAAGTCCGTCTCTGTGCATCTTTTTCCATGTCTGTACAAATGCCCAGTAACAGCAGTTTTCCGCAGCCATGTATATAAGCTCAGGATGAGCATTGACAAGCTCCTTGAGTATCTTTGCCTCTTCAATTGAGCCTACTGCAGGAATTTCGCTGAGAACGTGTTTGCCTGCTTCCATTGCTTTTGTAACGATGGGTACATGGTAAACAGCCTCAGTTGCGACGATAACTGCATCAATGTCTGTTTTCAGCATTTCGTCATAGTCGCTGAACTGAATAATATCCTTATCTTCAAGAACTTCAGAAAGCTCTGCATAGCCTTTTTCAAGTGTTACGGGATTGTGGTCACAGCAGGCGATAAGCTTTGCGTTTTTTACACCTTTAAGGCATCTTGCAATTGCAGTACCTCTACCCAGTCCCACAACACCGACTTTTATGATTTTTTCGCTCATTTATGGTCTCCTTGTTTTACCACTTGTTCTCAACGTATTCACAGAATGCGTACATATCCTTGATTTCGAGCTTTGTGCCGTCGTCAAGAGTTACATCACCGCTCCACAGACCGTGTACCTGATGAGTGTGCATTCTTGCAACCCCGAGATTCATGTCTGAATGGTGGTCAAATGTGGGCTTCATTGTCATGTTGAATCTGCCGTCTTCGGAAACGAACTTCCAAGGCTGCATGAATTTGTCGGGCTTGGGGAAAACAGCCACATCAACAGCACCGAATTTGTGAGCCTTACCGTCATAGAAAAGACAGGTTTCCGTTGCGTTGCTTTCGTCACCGATTGCCCATGTGATTTCAAATCCGAAAAGGTGCTTTTCACCCTTTTCATCTGTCAGGTATGTTGAGCCGTTACCCCAGTACCATACCATTTCATGAGGAGTGTTGACTCTGCCCCAGTCAAGAGCACAGAACGAATCGTCCTTTGAAAATTCATAAACATCGTCACCGTATTTGAAGAAACCTTCACAGGGCATACAGTTCTGCTTTGTGGTCATGAAATATTTTGTGTTATCGCCTTTAAAGGGAAGAACGGTTGTGATGTTTTCGAGACCCGGCATGATGTCCATATTGAATCTGCATTCAACCATCTTGTCTTTAAGAGGCATTCTGAACCAGAGAGTTCTTGATGTTTCTTTTGTGTCGAAATCAAATTCAGCCTTGCCGATTTTTTCTTTGAAACGGTTGGGTACATCACCCTTTGCAGGGGGAACAAATCTGTTTTTGCTGAAAAGGAAAAGCTGTGTTGCGTCTGCAATAAGCTTTTTATTTTTTATGTCAACAAGCTTTGCAGCAACGTAACCGCCGATTGTGATGTTTGCAAAACTGAGCTGAACCATGTAATTTCCGTCAGAAACCTGATAAAAATCCCATTCCTTTTTGCTCATGATACCCTGTTTTACATAGTCTCTGTTATAATCAAACACATTGTGTCTTGCCCAGCCCTTGGGAATCAAAGCTCCGTCGGGAGAAAGCAGGGGAGTGCTTTCGGTATATTCAGTCTGTCTGGATTTTTCTTTCCATTCGTTGAAAGGAACATAGGTCCTTTTTGTTTCTTTACTCATGACAAATCCTCCTAAGATTTTTCTACACACTAATTGTAATGCTTTTGAAGAGTAATTGCAACGGTTTTATGAAAAAATTCACAAAAAAACATCTGTAAAAAGTTTGATTTTTGCACAATGTAATTAAAATGATATTGAAAAAAACAACAGAAAAGTATATACTTGAAAAAACAGGAGGTGTATTATGGGAAAAATCAGTATAATAAATCAGAACTGGAAATTTCATCTCGGTGATGTACCCGAAGCAGATTATATGGGTTATGACGACAGTGCATGGAAAAATGTGACCGTGCCTCATGACTGGTCGGTGGAATATCCCTTTGATAAATCTCATGCCAGCGGTACGGGCTATCTTCCGGGAGGTACTGCATGGTACAGAAAGCATTTCATTCTGCCCGATGACATAAAAGGCAAACGTGTGCGTATCACTTTTGACGGTGTGTATAAACATTCAAGAGTGTGGATAAACAGCAACTATCTCGGCTCCAGAGCATACGGCTATGCAAACTTCACCTTTGACATAAGCGAATTTGTAAGAGCAGGGGAGAATGTTATAAGTGTCCGTGTCGAGCATGATCAGGTGGCAGACTCAAGATGGTTTACGGGCAGCGGTATTTACAGGGATGTAACCCTCGAAATAACGGAAATGAGCTGTTTCGAGAAAAACGGTGTTTTTGTCACAACGAAAAATGTTGACGAAGCAGGCAATGCCGAGCTTTGTATTGAATATAAAACCATTGACTGCGATGAAACGGAATTTATAGTTGAGGATAAAGACGGAAACTGCATTGCAACAGTCGGCGGAAACAACTGTGGTAATGCTACGGTAACGGTGCCCGATGCATCACTCTGGTCACCCGATTCACCTTATATGTATAATCTTGTGTGTCATTCATTCAAGGACGGAATAATTACAGATTCACTTAACATTCCCTTTGGCATACGCACCATAGCTTTTGATGCAGATAAGGGCTTTTTCCTCAACGGTGAAAACATGAAACTCAAGGGTGTGTGCGTTCATCATGATGCAGGATCTTTAGGTGCGGCCGTTCCGTCTGCTGTATGGGAAAGAAGACTGAAAAAATTCAAAGCAGCAGGCTGTAATGCTCTGAGAACTGCACATAATCCGCCGTCAGCTTCTCTTCTTGACCTTTGCGACAGACTGGGACTTCTTGTTATGGACGAAGCCTTTGACGAATGGGAAGGCACAAAAAATAAATGGTGGCAGGGACATAATGTGTATCCGCCCAAGAAGTACGGTTATGCAGAGGATTTCCCCATGTGGCACAAAGCTGATTTAGAGGCAATGGTGCTTCGTGACAGAAATCATCCGAGCATTATTCTATGGTCAATCGGAAACGAAATCGATTACCCCAACGATCCTTATGTCACACCCTTGTTTGACGAAGTTCTCGGCAACAACGACAACGGCAAACCCAAGGAAGAACGCCGTTATGATGATAAAAAACCCGATGCATCCCGTCTTACCACAATTGCAAAGGAGCTTGTTGACATAGTGCATAATGCCGACAGCACAAGACCCGTTCTTTCAGCAATGTCTTTCCCTGAGCTTTCCACAAGAACAGGCTTTGCCGATGTTCTTGATGTTTCAGGCTATAACTACCGTGAAAGATTTTATGAGGAAGATCATAAGAGATTCCCTGACCGTGTGATTTTCGGCAGTGAAAACGGGCATGACCCCGCTGCGTGGCATGCAGTAAGGGATAATGACTATATATGTGGACAGTTCCTCTGGACAGGTATTGATTTTTTAGGCGAATGTCACGGCTGGCCATACAGAATATCTCAGGCAGGCATGCTTGACCTTTGTGCATACGAAAAACCTCTTTATTACCGCAGAAAAGCAATGTGGACAGATGCTCCCTTTGTAAAAATTGCAGTTTCAAAGGGTGAAAGAGAAAAAACAGGAGTCTGGACAGACAGATTTGTTTATTCGGGCGAAGATGGCGAAAAAATGCAGGTCAGCTGTTACACAAATGCAGAAAAAGCAGAACTTTTCCTGAACGGCAGAGCCCTCGGTGAAAAAGAAGCGGAAAATTACCGGGTTACATGGGAAGTGCCCTTTGAAAAAGGCACTCTCACGGCAAAAATTGACGGTGCGGAGGATTCGTTGTCCACTCCTGAAAAGGCAGAAATAATCAGCCTTCTTGCCGATAAGACGGAAATGAAAGCTGACGGACAGGATATAATTCAGGCAGAAGTTACCTTGCTTGATAACAACGGAAACATTGCCTCAGACGATGATAAGATTATTTATTATCAGATAATCGGTGATGCAGAAATTCTCGGTATCGAAAACGGAAAACCGAATGACCTGACAGCTTACAGCGAAAAATACCGTCAGACATTCTTCGGCAGAGCGATTGTTTACATAAGAGCCGGCACAACTGCTGATGAAATAACACTTCACGCATACACAAAAGACGGTCTGAAAACAGATGCTGAATTTATAAGCAGATAAAAAAAGAAGGAACTGTAGAAAATACAGTTCCTCCAGACTGTCGAAAAAGTCCAGCAAAAACTGGGCTTTTTTTCATATATGTGGTATAATGTATATGGTGATAAAAATGTTGGAAGAAAAGAAGAATATAAACAAAAGAAACGATGGAGAAATCGTAAGTTTAAATGATTTGGT
>JAFXLD010000023.1 GCA_017531385.1 Clostridia bacterium | reverse complement strand
CGAGAGGACCGGGATGGACGCACCGCTGGTGCATCGGTTGTCACGCCAGTGGCACGGCCGAGCAGCTATGTGCGGATTGGATAAACGCTGAAAGCATCTAAGCGTGAAGCCATCTCCAAGATTAGATTTCCCATAGCGTAAGCTAGTAAGACCCCTCATGGACTATGAGGTTGATAGGCTGCATGTGTAAGCGTGGTGACACGTTCAGCTAGGCAGTACTAATAGGTCGAGGGCTTGTCCTTTCTTCATTTGGTTCTAATACAACCACTTCCTTTGTTCAGTTTTGAGGGTGCATCCTTTAAGTAAGCCGTAGATTTTTTCTGCGGTTTTTTTGTTTTATTTATTTACAATTCTGTTTTTATGTGATATTATGTTTTCAAGGAGGTTATTATTATGAAAAAAATTATTAGTGTGCTGTTGACTGTATTAATGTTGTCTGCAATTTTTGTTACAACTGTCTCAGCAGAAAAAGAATGTAATATTCATGTGGATCAGAATTTGGATGATTATTGTGATGCTTGCAATGTATACGCATTGTCAGCTGCTCCAGGATTGAATGCAACTGCTGTCATTACTGAAAATGTTCTTGTGGTTGTTGTTTATAATTACGGTGTCAAGAGTTTTGACAATGCAGATACCTCAATAAAATACAATCCGGACAAATTGATGTTTTATGATAGTCAGCATACAGATGATAGTAATATATTATTTGCCGGTGCTGATCACGGTGATTTTGTTGTAGGCTCTTTTATTAGTGTCGATACAAAAACCACTTTTGCCGAAGATGAACCTTTTATTTTATACACAGTAACATTTGTCATTACTGATGAGAATTTTACTGTTGAAGATATACCGACGATTACTGTTGAATCTTCTTACGATTTTAAGATGTATTCAGGTTCTGAATATAAAGCAAATCCTGTGATTTGTTTTGACACTACACATCTTCATATTGATGAAGATATGGACCGTGCTTGTGATATATGTACTGTTCCGGTTGTGTATATCGGCGATATGAATAATGACGGCAATATCACTGCTGCTGATGCAAGAATTGCTCTACGTATTGCAGCAAAATTGCAAACTGTCACTGAATATGAGTTGTTTGTAGGTGATTTGAATGGTGACGGTTTAATCACTGCGGCAGAAGCAAGAAAGATTCTTCGAGTTGCTGCACATATTGACAGTTTCTGAATAAAGACAGCACTACGGTGCTGTTTTTTTGATATAAAAATGATTGTTTTTGTTGTGCTGTGATGTTATAATTATATTAATAGATTTATAAGTTAATTTTAATTAGCAAGGAGTTGATATTTTGGATTCAATTAAAAAATTCAGCGGTATTGCAAATGAATACACGAAAAGCAGACCCGGTTATGCACATGAATTTATTGAGTGTCTGTTTGAAAAATACAGTTTTTCTTCTTCGTCTGTTGTTGCCGATATCGGCTCAGGTACAGGAAAATTTGCAAAACAGCTTCTTGACAAAGGTTGTAATGTTTTTTGTGTTGAACCGAATGACGATATGCGACTTGTTGCTGAAAATGAATTGAGCTCATATCCGAATTTCAAGTCCGTCTCAGGTAGTGCTGAAAACACAACTCTTCCGGGAAATTTTGTTGACTTTATCACCACGGCACAGGCGTTTCATTGGTTTGATACAAAAAGCTTCAAAGAAGAATGCTTACGGATAATCAGACCCGGTGGAAAAGTCTTGCTTATATGGAATACAAGAAATAACGATTCTATAATTAATCAGGAATTACATAAAGTTTATTTACAGTATTGTCCCGATTTTAAAGGTTTCAGCGGCGGTACAAAGCTTCACGATGACCGTATTAAAGATTTCTTTAATAACAATTATGAATATATAACCTTTGAAAATCCGTTATATTTTGACAGAGAAAAATTTGTGAACCGAAGCCTTTCAGGTTCATATTCTCTGAAAAAAGGCGATAAAAATTTTGATTTGTACATAGATGAAATCAACAGGATTTTTGATGAGCATGAGAACGACGGTATTGTAAAAATTGAAAATCAGACAGTTGCTTATGCAGGCACAATAGAAAAAGATATAAATGGAGATTTATTATGGTAAAACCTGACGGAAAGAACAGAATTTCAAAAATTGATACATATCTGAATGTGGCAGAAACTTTTGCATACAGAAGCACTTGTCTTAAACGTAAATACGGCTCTGTTATTGTCAAAGATGATACCGTTATTTCAACAGGCTACAACGGTTCACCCCGTGGGTTTGAGAATTGTTGCGATGTAGGTGAATGCGAGCGTATCCGTCAGAATATGCATCAGGGTGAGGGGTACGGAATGTGCAAGGCTGTTCACGCTGAGCAGAATGCACTCCTCAATTGTTCCCGTGAGCTGACAATGGGTGCTGATATTTACCTTGCAGGTGTCAGCAACGATAATTCCGTTTACCGTGCAAAACCATGTCCCGTGTGTGCAAGACTTATCATTCAGTCGGGAATAAATAATGTTTATGTCCGTGTGGGTGAAAATGCAGACGAATACGAAGTCATTCCTGCCAAGGAATTGATATGGCATTTATAAATTATTGTTTTTCTGTGCAATAAAACTGCTTTCCTGTGCGTTAATATTATGAAAGGAGAAAAGTTATGCTGAACATTTTGTTGACAATTCAATCTGAATACGGCATCAGGCGGCCGATTGATGACAGTCTGATTGAAAAAATTTCACTCGGCGACATGGATGCATTCCGTGAACTTTATGAAATCGCGTCAAAAAGTGTTTACGGCTTTGCTCTTTCAATACTGAAAAACTCACACGATGCAGAAGATGTTTTGCAGGAAACATTTTTAAAGGTTTATCAGAATTCTTCGGATTATGTTTCATACGGAAAGCCGATGGCATGGATTCTGCGGATTACCCGTAATCTTGCCGTTACAAAACTCAGAGAAAAAAATAAAAACGCAGAGTATAACGAAGCTGCAGGCGAAAAAATTGATTTGTCGTCGCTTCATGATGCAGAAAAACGATTGCTTATTGAAAATCTTTTCACAATTTTGAGTGACGAAGAAAAACAGATTCTTGTTTTACACGCAGTTGGCGGAATGAAACACCGTGAAATTGCAAATCTCATGGAACTTTCAATGAACACCGTGATTTCAAAATATCACCGTGCAATAAAAAAATTAAAATCAGCAATGGAGGAATGAGTATGACAGATAATGAACTTGAAATAAAAATATCCTCCGCTTTTGATGAAATGACACCCGAAGATGCCTTTGAAAAAATCACTGCAAAAATCCCTGCCCGAGAAGAAAGGACAAGGATTACTATGACAAAGAAAAAGAATAATATTATAAAAATTTTATTACCGGTTGCGGCGTGTCTTTTGATAGCTGTCGGAATTGGCGGCGGAGCAATTTATAACAATAATTTTGCAATCGATTCCGTGATTGATATTGATGTGAATCCCTCAGTTGAGATAACGGCAAACAAAAATGACAAGGTCATTGATGTTGTTGCTCTTAATGATGATGCAAAAACAATCATTGGTGATATGGATCTGAGAAAAACCGATCTGAATGTTGCCGTCAATGCAATTGTCGGTTCAATGGTCAAGAACGGCTATGTTGTGAATGATGAGAACGGTATTCTTGTTACAGTTCTCAATGATGACACGGAAAAAGCAGATGCTCTCAGAAAAGAAATAATGACGGATATTGACGCTGCTTTAAAAGAGAATAATGCGGATGCTGCAGTTATAAATCAGACTGTCAATAAAACTGATGATGCCGAAAAATTTGCAGAAGACAATAACATTTCTCTTGGGAAAGCTGTTTTTATAATGAATATTGCATCAAAGGACAGCTCACTTGACCCTGTTGAACTATCCAAAATGAGCATCAGTGAAATTGCGGCGATTGTTCATAAAAATCATATTGATATAAGTGATATTGCAGATTATGATTATGATGACAGTGTATGGGAAAATATTGCTGATTCAATTGAAGAGGTTGACGATGAAATTCATGATCACCATGTGATGGAAGTGGTGTCTTCCGCTGATATTGTAGATGCAACCGATGCGAAAATTGCGGCACTTGCACATGCAAAGCTTAAAACAGATGATGTTACTTTTATTAAATGTGAACTGGATAATGATGACGGCAGATGTTGCTATGAAATTGAATTTATTCATGACGGATATGAGTATGAATATGAAATAGATTGCGAAACAGGCGAAATCCGCGGACATGAAAAAGAAAGACATCATAACGGAAAAGATCACCATTAAATAAAACAAAAAAGCGGCGGTTTTTACCGTCGCTTTGATTTTTTTATTGCATTTTGGGTTTACCGCCGTCACGGTAATACTGTGTTCTTGTCTTCGGATGGGGATTGTTTGCCCAGATTTCTTCGGCAACAGGTTTCCATTCATAAGCAAACTCATCACATTTTCTGCAAAGTGTGTCAACATCTTCACTTGCGATAAGGTCTGTTGACTTTGCACCTGTCTTCTTGATTATTTCACGAAGTTTTTCGGGGTTTTCAAGCATCGGACAGGGACGAAGATGATTGTCATTGAAAGGTTGTCCTTTTCTGTATTCTGTGAAAAGGGGATTTTTAAGTCCCTCAAGGAGTGTGTGGGTACGGATATTTGCATCAGAGTAGTGGATAAATACGCAAGGCTCCATGTCACCACGGGAATTGATATGGAAATAGTTTCTGCCTGCAGCAATACAACCGCCGACAAATTCACCGTCATCCTGGAAGTCAAAAATAAACATGGGTTTGCCTGTTTTTCCGCTTCTGACACGTCTTAACCAGTAGTACATATATTTTCTCTGTGCAGGTGAGGGGATAAGGTCTTTATCTCCGTCATGACCTACGGGCATATAGTTGAAGTAGAAACCGAATTTTACACCTTTGCTGACCATAAGGTCAAGGAATTCATTGCTTGTTACGAAGTCTACATTGTTTCTTGTGTAGCAAACGGAAATGCCGAAAATACACTTGTTTTTCTTAAGAAGATCCATGGCATCAAGAGTTGTCTGGTATGCGCCCTCACCTCTTCGCCAGTCGTTGCTTTCTTCACTGCCTTCAATGCTCAGTGCAAGAGAAAGATTACCGACTCTCTTCAGATCTTCACAGAATTTCTGATCTATAAGTGTTGCATTTGTGTATGCAAGGAAAACACAATCGGGATTCTCTTCACAGATTTTGATTATATCCTTTTTTCTGATAAGGGGTTCACCGCCGGTGTACATATAGATATGTGTGCCCAGTTCCTTACCCTGTGAAACAATGCTCTGCATATCTTCCATCGAAAGATTGAGTTTGTGACCGTATTCGGCAGCCCAACAGCCTTTGCAGTTAAGGTTGCATGCACTTGTGGGATCCATAAGAATAAGCCACGGAATGTTGCAACCGAGCTTTTCACGGTTTTCACGAACCTGTTTTGTTCCTTTCAGACCTGCTTCGTAACCAAAAGCATAAACCAGTTTTTTTAGTATTTCAGGGTCTGTATCGTTGATTATATTTTTTGCAAGTTTTGTGTATGTGTTGTTGGGGTCAGCTGCCCCTCTTTTTATTCCGTCAAGAGCTTTGCCCGGAAAAATACCGCTGAAGAGTTTCATCACTCTACCTGCAAACTTGGGAATATTCTTATCGGGATCTTTGCTGATATACTTTATTGCCTTATCGGTCGCTATATTCAGTGCTGCTTTGGCAAGTTTATCTTTTGCAGACATAGTGTTCTCCTCTCTTTAATACATATACCAATTAAGTATATCATAAAAAATCAAATCTGTAAACACTTTTATAGTTACAAATTTGAGATATTTTTTTTACTGTTTTCAATATTTACTTGTAACGTCAATTATTATATGATATTATTATTAAATGAAAGTTTAAAATAATGAGGTAGAAATGGAAAATAAGAAAAAAGAGACAGTCGGAATCATTTTAAGGGCAGTTGTTGCAATGATTCTGTTTGTTGTTGCGATAGTCAATTACGATAAACTGTCAAAGCTTAATGTGGAAGCACTTCTGTCACAGTTTGACAAAACAGGTGTTATCGTCGCAATTGTACTCGCGTTGTATTTTATAAAGGGACTGATATTTGTTCTTCCTGCATCGGTCATTTATGTTGCAGTCGGTGTTATTCTTGATACATGGCTTGCAATCGGAGTGAACGTGCTTGGCATAATAATTGAGATTCTTGCTGCATATTTTCTGGGCAGATTTCTCGGCAAGGACTATGTTCACCGTCTTCTCTCAAAAAAAGAAGCGGGAAGAAAGATTCTTGCAACCAAATTTCAGGACAAGAAATGGCTGATTTTTGTCACAAGACTGTTGCCTGTGTTTCCCATAGACTTCCTGAGTCTGTTTTTCGGAGCAACGAGAAGCAACGGTGTCATGCATTTCATTCTGTCCGTTGCGGGTCTTGCACCGAGAGTCATATTGTTTACCATAATCGGAGACAATCTCTTCAAATGGATTCCCATGGACAAGTTGATTTTTATAATAATTTGCTGTATACCTGTTGGCGTTGCAGTTTATCTTGTAAAAAAACTTATTTTAGATAAAAAGAAACAAAAGGAGAATTGATATGGACATTTTCTCAATCATTGCTATGATCGGCGGACTTGCGCTGTTCCTTTTCGGAATGAATGAGCTCAGTGAAGGCCTTGAAAAAATGGCAGGCGGAAAAATGGAGTCTATCCTGAAAAAAGTCACATCAAAACGACTGATGGGTCTTCTGCTTGGTTGTGTTGTTACAGCTGTTATCCAGTCATCATCGGCTGTTACCGTTATGCTCGTCGGTCTTGTTAACTCCGGTATCATGCAGCTTTCACAGGCAATCGGTGTTACAATGGGTTCAAACATCGGTACAACCATTACAGCATGGGTTCTCTCACTTACCGGTATTGACAGTTCAAATGTCTTTATCAATCTTCTTAAACCTGCTAATTTCTCACCCCTTATTGCATTTGCAGGCGTTATATTGATAATGGTTGGTAAAAAGCAGAAGCATAAGGATATCGGAAAAATCTGCATCGGTTTTGCCGTTCTTATGTACGGTATGACGATGATGTCTGACGCAGTCGAAGGACTTTCAGATGTTCCTGAATTTGTAAATATTCTTACATTCTTCACAAACCCCGTCATGGGTGTTCTTGTGGGCATTGTCTTCACTGCTATTATTCAGTCATCATCAGCCTCTGTCGGTGTTCTTCAGGCTCTTTCAATGACAGGTGCTATTACTTACGGTGCCGCCATACCTATTATTATGGGACAGAATATCGGTACATGTATTTCGGCTCTCATTGCATCAGTAGGCACTTCAAAGAATGCCCGTCGTGTTTCCGTTGTTCATGTTCTTTTTAATACAATCGGAACAGTTGTATGTCTTACTGTATGGCTTATAGCAGACGGAATTATTGATTTCGCATTTACCGACACTGTAGTTGAACCTTTTGAAATTGCTATTATCCATTCGATTTTCAATGTTGTCACAACAATTCTTCTCTTCCCCTTTGCAGGACTTCTTGAGAAATTCGCAAGACTTATTATCCGTGATGCAAAAGAGGAAGAAGCAGTCATTCTCCTTGATGACCGTCTGATGACCGTTCCGTCATTTGCTGTTGCAAAGGCTGAAAGCGTAACGTCAGAAATGGCTTCACTTGCAAAGAAAAGTGTCAGATCTGCAGTTGCACTTCTTGACAGATATGATGAAAAAGCTGCCGCAAACGTCGAAGCAATGGAAGATAAGATTGACCGTTATGAAGATGAACTGGGTACTTATCTTGTCAAACTTTCAAAGAAAGAAATCAGTGAAAATGACTCAAAGAAGATTTCAAAAATCCTTCATACAATAAACGACTTTGAGCGTATTGGTGACCATGCAAGTAATATTCTTGACACTGCAAAAGAAATGCACGAAAAGAAACTTTCATTCTCACAGGATGCCAAGGAAGAACTTGAAAATCTTAACGATGCAATTTCAGAAATTCTTTCAATTACCGTCAAGTCATTCAAGAATGATGATACTGAACTTGCTGAAATTGTAGAACCTCTTGAAGAAGTTATTGATGAAATCATTGACCACGTCAAGAGTCACCATATTGACAGACTTACAAAAGGCGAATGTACAATTGAACTCGGTTTCATTCTTTCTGACATGCTTACAAATTACGAGAGAATTTCAGACCATTGTTCAAACATTGCCGTTGCAGTTATCGAGGCTCAGAGAGAGATGTTCGATGCCCATGAATATCTGAACAATGTCAAGAAAAACGGCGAAGGCAGATATTATGAATACTTTGAAAAGTATAAAAAACAGTATTCCATATAAAAGAGGTATGTAAATGACTATTTGGGAAATATTTCTTGTTGCTGTGGGGCTTTCTATGGACGCATTTGCCGTTGCTGTGTGCAAAGGACTGAAAATGCCGAAAATCAATAAAAAACAGACAGCGCTTATTGCTCTGTTTTTTGGTGGTTTTCAGGGACTTATGCCCCTTATCGGCTATTTCCTTGGCAAACAGTTCGAGCAGTACATAGTAAGTGTTGACCACTGGATAACATTTATGCTTCTGGGCTTCATCGGTGGTAAGATGATTTATGAATCATTCAAGAAAGACGATGATGAAGAAGACAAACCTTTCAGCATAAAGGAGCTTTTTGTCCTTGCAATTGCAACGAGCATTGATGCACTTGCAGTTGGTATAACTTTTGCATTCCTGAAGGTAAATATAGCAGTCTCCGTGACATTTATCGGTGTAATTACTTTTGTTCTTTCTGCAATAGGTGTCTTTATCGGGCATAAATTCGGCGAAAAATATAAAAGCAAAGCCGAATTTGCAGGCGGTCTGATTCTTATTCTTATCGGACTTAAAATATTGCTCGAACACCTTGAAATTTTACCATTCTAAAAAAAAGACCGCTTGAGCGGTCTTTTTTTATGCGTTAATAACATATTTCTCAATCATTTTTGCAACACCGTCTTCAGCATTTGACGGGCATATGTTTTTTGCGCTTTGCTTGCATTTTTCATCGCCGTTTGCCATTGCGAAAGAAAATTTCGCAAACTCAAGCATTGAACAGTCATTCCATGCATCACCGAAAGTCATTGCATTGTCTGCCGTGCAGCCGAGAATGTCACAGATAGCCTTTACGGCATTGCCTTTACTTGCTTTTTCTGACATGATTTCTATGTTATCCGAAAAAGATGAAACCGTATGAAGTCCACCCGACTTGTCCACAAGCGACATAATTTCATTTCTTGCTTCATCGGGAGCAAAGTATACGACAATCATTTCCGTATTCTTGTCGGCAGTTGCTTCTTTTATATCATGAACCGTTATTGCCGTTGCAAGAAACTGATGAAGAAAATCTTTCGGCAGATCTACCTTTTCAAAAATGCTTGTATCACTTGCCGGTGTGAGATAAATATTTCCGTCGGCATATACGTTATAATAAACACCGAGTTTATCAAGAAGTTCTGTAATTTTTACAGATGTATCTTTTTTTATTGATTGCACAAATACCGTTTGTTTTTTATTGCAATCGTAAACACCTGCACCGTTTGAATAGATTATGTAATCGACAAAGGGGAGCTTCTCTGCCACATCTTTTATCAGAGAAAGTGTTCTGCCTGTTGATATTGCGATTTTTACACCCATTTCATGAGCTTTTGTCAGAGCTGACAGAGTTCTCGGGGTAATTGAAACATGGTCAGGTGCCAGAAGTGTGCCGTCAAGGTCTGTTGCAATGATTTTAATGTCCATTTTTAATTTCATCATTTATTATTCTCCTTTGCGGTATTGATTGATGCGATCAAAATGCGTCGGATCGTACCGCATTGATTATATAAATCCACAGCAGTATCTCTGTTCAGAATGTCGGATTTGACAAACAACTCCAACCAGTATTCAGTTTCATAACATTCTTTCAAAGCAATTTGTAATTTAGCAATGAAATCAGGCTTACCGTGAGCGTAGTTCGCTTCATGAATATTTGCACCGATTGAGGTGGCAGATCTCTCTAACTGATTCACGAGGGAATAGTGGCCCTTGATTGTTTCGCAGCGTTTTATTATTTTAATGGCGAAATCCATAGACAAATCTACAAGTTTATTTTCTTTCAAAATTATCACCTCTGCAAATATTATAACATGTTGGATGAAATATTGCTACGCAATATGAAATAATCTTTCAGATTATGAAATATTTTGTCTTAGAGACAAAATGTGAAATAAAACAAATCCCTCATACGTAACAGCGTATTTCATAGCGTCAGCTATTTCATGTGCGATAGCATATTTCACAAATCCCACAAGGGATTTATTTCATTGAAAAGAAAAAACCTTTGTCAATAGACAAAGGTTTTTTCTTTTCTGGAGCGGATGACGAGGCTCGAACTCGCTACCTCCACCTTGGCAAGGTGGCGCTCTACCAGATGAGCTACATCCGCAACTGCTCACATATAATAGCAGATAAGTTTTGTTTTGTCAAGTGTTTTTTTCATAAAAATAATAATTTATCAGTTTGTGCATAAAATAGCTTTTATATTCTGTCAAATCCCAGATATCTTGTTCCCTGAAAATGAAGCACACCTTTATCACCTTCAACAATATAGCCGTATTCATTATAAGGTATATGGAGTTCCATACGGTCACCGCTGTCAACCTGAAATGTGGCATAATATGATGTTGAATGACCTGCGACACCATGATGATTATGATGATGGCTTATTGAAGTTCTTTTTGCAACAACCGTTGCATTAACTGAAAGACGGGGTGAATTATTGTTTTTGAACCATTGGGCAATATTTTTGCCGAGAATAACAACAAATGCAATAAGAAAGACTATAAAAAACAACGGAAAAATAAAATCCATCATAAACATCAACACCAACCTCCATAAGATTATAATACAGCATAATAAAACTAGTGTCAATAGAGTGCATAAATTGAATAACATAAAAACGGATGCCGGACAGACATCCGTTGTATTATGTTATATATTAATTTTTCAGGCTCTGCATGGGAGCGGGGATTCTTCCGCCTCTGTTGATGAATTTAGCGGGAGATGCCGTATTTACGGGCATAACGGGACCTGAGCCCAGAAGTCCGCCGAATTCAAGCTCATCACCCACATTCTGACCGATTGCAGGAATAACTCTGACAGCAGTTGTCTTTGAGTTTACCATACCGATTGCAGCTTCGTCGGCAATGATAGCGGAAATCGTTGCGGCAGTTGTATCACCGGGAACAACTATCATATCAAGACCTACCGAACATACAGCTGTCATGGCTTCAAGCTTTTCAAGACGCAGACAACCGCATCTTGCGGCTTCTATCATGCCTGCATCTTCCGAAACAGGAATGAATGCACCGGAAAGACCGCCGACATGGCTTGATGCCATTACGCCACCCTTTTTGACTGCATCGTTGAGCATTGCAAGTGCCGCTGTTGTGCCGGGACATCCGCAGGTTTCAAGACCGATTTCTTCAAGAATATATGCAACGGAGTCACCGACAGCAGGAGTGGGAGCAAGAGAGAGGTCAACGATTCCGAAAGGAACGCCGAGTCTTTTTGATGCTTCCGTACCCACAAGCTGACCCATTCTTGTGATTTTGAATGCTGTGCGTTTGATAAGGTCTGCAACCTGTGTAAGGTCAAGACCTTTTGATTTTGCAAGGGCGGCTCTGACAACACCGGGACCTGATACGCCCACATTGATAACGCAATCGGGTTCACCTGCACCGTGGAAAGCACCTGCCATGAACGGGTTATCTTCGGGAGCATTGCAGAAAACAACAAGCTTTGCAGGTCCGATGCAGTTCATATCTTTTGTGCGTTCAGCGGCTTTTACAACTGTTTCACCCATGAGTTTTACGGCATCCATATTGATGCCTGTTTTTGTGGAACCTATGTTGACGCTTGAGCAGACGTGTTCTGTCACAGCAAGGGCTTCGGGAATGGCTTCTATAAGCTCTCTGTCTCCCGGTGCAAAACCTTTCTGTACAAGTGCTGAAAAACCGCCGAGGAAATTGACTCCGCAGGTAACTGCAGCTTTTTCGAGAGTAAGTGCAATTTTTACAGCATCCTTATCTTCGCACGCTGCAAGCACCATTGCAATGGGAGTTACGGAGATTCTCTTGTTGATGATAGGAATACCGAATTCCTTTTCTATCTGCTCACCTGTTTTAACGAGGTCTTTGGCATATGTTGTGATTTTTTTATAGATTTTGTCGCAGACAACATTGATGTCGCTGTGACAGCAGTCGAGAAGAGAAATACCCATTGTTATAGTACGGATATCCAGATTCTCGTCCTGAATCATGGTTATGGTTTCAAGAATATCTTTTGTATTAAGCAATGTTCGTCACCTCATATATTGTGCATTGCGTTGAAGATGTCTTCGTGCATTGCTCTGATAGAAAGGTTTTTCTCATTGCCGAGTGCTGTAAGCTCATCAACAAAGCTTGCAAAATCTGTGTTGATTCCGGAAATATCTGTCATCATAACCATTACAAACATGTCCTGAAGAACGGACTGGGTAACATCAAGAATATTAATGTTGTAATCTGCACATTTTGCTGAAACTGCAGCAAGGATACCTACTGTATCTTTACCGATAACTGAAATAACTGCTCTCATTTTTTTGCCTCCGATTTTTTTTATATAAGTCCTACGAAGAGAACTGAAAGTGCAAGAAGTGTCTGGCCGAGGAAATACGAGCCGATGTTGTAATCCTTGAGTCTGTGGCTCTTTTTCCATTTTTCACTGGACATCAGAAGGACAAGAGTCATATCTGATGTGAAGAAAAGTGTTCCGCCGAATGCAAGACTCAGACCTCCGAATACGGGGTTGCCTGCGATTATGTACTGTGCACCCAGAGAAACTGCTTTTACAAACATTGTTGAAAGTATCAGACCGTAAATAACAAACACTGCTATGATGGGGCTTGCAAAGTTGATCAGATCTTTACCCTTGAAGATAAAGTAGAAAATAACAATAATCACAACAGCAATAAGTATCTCGGGAACGGTAAAGAAATTTCTGTCGGGGAAGTAAAGTGCCGTTGCTTTTGAATAAGAGATAAGATACAGCACGTGCGCTGCAGCAAAAAATACAAATCCGATACCGAAAGATACCATGCTTCCTTTTTTCAGATGCAGGAATAAATCGCCGAACCAGGATGAAGCAAGACCTATTAGCATGAATTTTGCAAATTCAGAGCTGTTGCCTGTATAAAGGTACGCAAGAACGCCGACGGCAAGAAACATTGTTGCGCAAATCATTTTGCAGGTCAGAGATTTCGGATTGATGCCCGGACGCTGATAATACAGGAAAAAGGGAGTGAAAACAGCTTCAATGACAATTGCCGCAACAGTCAGGGAGATATACATTGTCTGTGTCATATAAATTCTCCTTTATTTTTTCTTTTTCTTATAAACATAAATTTCCGCAATAAGTACAACTGTGGCGGCTGCAATACATAAGAGAATTCTGACAGGAGTTACAGTCATACCTGCAGTGCCCTTTTCAAGCTCACTGTAATTTGCATAAATATCGTTGTATGCTTTCTGAATTTCGTATCGGGCAGTCACAATATCGCTTCTTGCACTGCTTTTATCA
Source organism: Clostridia bacterium (assembly GCA_017531385.1). Lineage (GTDB taxonomy): Bacteria > Bacillota > Clostridia > Oscillospirales > Acutalibacteraceae > UBA1081. Next base: position 5,686 of record JAFXLD010000023.1, on the reverse strand, counting down.
TTTAATACGGATAATGTGAAGTCATAAGCGTTGTTGTAAGCTCTTTTGTAGTCAAAAAACTTATCCGAATTAAAATCAGGCAAGGAGTAGCTCTTTATATTGTCATAAAAATACTTTTCGAGTGCATTTTCCTTTTCACTGCAATCTTTCAGGTAAGCTTTCAATCCTGCAACATTGTCTGTCATAATGACATTGAAACCTGCACTTATGAGGTAATCCCACCAGACTTCCGTGTCCTGCATGATTGTTCCGCATATTTCAGGGTTACAGGGTGAAGCCATTGTTCTGATTTTCGATTCATAAGCCCTGTTCTGTACCGTTTTGCCGAAAATCACACCGTAGGGATTTTTTGTTGCAAGATGGATACCCTCTGCAATTTCAGCATCTTTTTTCACATTTGCAGTTGCCGCAAAGATGACATTTCCTTTGAAATATGTCATAATCATCGGTTCAAAGGGAAGCGTTTCTTTCCAATTTGCGATTTCATCGGGTGATGTATCATCAATATAGAAAATCACTTCATTTCCCATTTTATTCTGAATGACAAGATTGCTTATTTCATCTCTTATTGACCAGTCAAAGTCAAGCATAAAAAGTGCTTTTTCTTCAGGATGTAATGCTGAGGATGAAAGATAATACATCTTTCTGTCTTTGAAAACTTCTTCAAGAGTCGGTACTGTAAGTGTCGTGTTTTTTGCACCGTAACCGCCTTCACCGCCGAGAAGATTAAGCTTTTTTATTTCATCATAAGTCATTTCTGAAACGACTGTGTTTTCACCGTAACCGTAGCAGGTTCTTTCTACTGTTTCGTCTTTCATAAGAATAAGAACACCGTCTGCAGTTGTGCGTACATCGATTTTTATTATATCTGCACCTGCTTTTTCAGCAGAATGAATTGACATAAGTGAATTTTCGGGAGCTGTGCTGATATCTCCTTTGTCTGAAACAATCATTGTTTTGTCGTTGTGATTTTTATATATTTCTGCAAGGGAAATGCCGATTCCCTGTGCTTTGACAACTGCTGAAAAAGAGAAAAATATCATCAGCGTGAGAACTGTTGCGAGGTATTTTTTCATTATATACACCCATTATAAAAATATTTATTATTATTTTATCATATATAGCGTGCTTTCACAAGTGCTAAATAAAAAAATACTGAACAAAATGAAATATTTGTGTGGACAAAATTTCATTTGATGTTATAATAAAGCTGAAACGGAGGTTTTTAATATGTACAATAAAAATGATGTTGCAAAGACTCCGCCAATGGGCTGGAACAGCTGGGACTGTTTCGGTGCAGGTGTCAATGAAGAGCATCTTATGGCAAACGCAGAATATATGCGTGATAATTTAAAAGAATACGGATGGGAATATGTGGTTTGTGATATTCAGTGGAGCGAACCGAATGCACATTCCTGTCATTATAATAATTTTGCAGAGCTTTATATGGATGAGTATTCAAGACTTATCCCGGCTCCCGAAAGATTCCCCTCATCTGCAGGCGGTAAAGGTTTTTCTGTTATTTCAGAAAAAATTCACGCAATGGGTCTTAAGTTCGGTATACATATCATGAGAGGTATTCCCCGTCAGGCAGTTCACAGAAACACACCCATCAAGTGTGAAGGTGTAACAGCCAGAGATATAGCTCAGCAGTTTTCTGTCTGCTCATGGAATACCGATATGTACGGCATCAAAGACGGTGTCAGGGGTGCTCAGGAATATTACGATTCAATCTTTGAGCTTTATGCATCATGGGGTGTTGACTTTATCAAGGTTGACGACATCTGTATCACAGAGGGACATCCCAATGATCTTTATTCAGGTGCAAAAGAGATTGAAATGATAAGAAAGGCTATGGATAAATGCGGCAGACCTATGGTGCTGAGCCTTTCTCCCGGACCTGCAATGATAGAGCACGCACATCACCTTTCCGTCAATGCAAACATGTGGCGTCTGACAGGTGACTTCTGGGATATAAGAGAAAAAATTCACGAGATGTTCCGCAAGTGTGAGATGTGGTACAAATTCACTTCCGAAGGCTGTTGGCCTGATTGCGATATGCTTCCTTTCGGTCATCTTCGTGTGGGTGATGTGGAAGAAGACAGCTATACACGTTTTACAAAGGAAGACCAGACAACCGTTATGACCTTATGGTCAATTTTTCGTTCACCACTTATGTTCGGCGGTCATATGCCCGATAACGATGAATTTACGCTTTCACTTCTTACTAACAGGGACATTCTTGAAATAAATCAGTATTCAACAGGCGGCAGACCTGTTGTCTGTGAAAAAGACAGATCAGTGTGGACTTGCTTTGATAAAGACGGCAACACAGTCGTTGCATTCTTCAATCTTACGGATGATGATATGAATTTCACCATGCCTGAAGGGCTTATTGAGAGTGATTCATTTACAGCATTTGATTTGTGGAGCAAGAAAGAAAATAAATACACATCAGACAATTTCTCAGTTACTGTTGATGGTAACTCAGCAGTGATTTTAAGAATCTGTCAGTAAAATAAATTTATTTATCAGCTCATTTTTGAGCTGATATTTTTTTGTGATAAAGTTTGCAGTATTCCAATATATATTACAGACAGAATGTCCGAGGAGGAAAAAAATGTTTGTAATACTGAATATTGTTGAATCGGGAAAAAGAAAAATAAAAAGAGGAAAAACGGTAAATGAAGTCCGTGAAGTTTCAACTTCCGGCGGAGAGCGTTTTTATGTTGTTGATGTCTGTGATTCGGAAAAAGGTGTGAACTGGGATGAGGTTTCGTATTTTATCGGCAAGCACAGCAATAAAGTTCTGCTTGACAGGCAGTTCTGTTTTCCGGAGTTTACACCGCTTTCACGTTTTGAGCCGCTTCATTTTAAAAATGTGTTGCTGTTCAATTCTCTTGAGCTGATTCTCAGGGAAATGTATCTGTCCGGAATAAAAATAAAGTGCATTGTAAATGATCCCCTTGCACTGTATTCATCATGTCTGTCAAAAATAGTCCGTTTTGCATCACAGACAACGGTTGTGACAACATATGATTACAGATATTTTTCTGAAATAAGAGGGCTGTATGCCGAATACGGGGCAGGGGTTACGGTAAGCGAAAAAGCTCCGTCTCCTGATGCACGGACATTTATTCTTGATACATCGTGCAGTTTTGAAAATGAGGGTGCAGGTTATCTGTTTTCCGAAACAAAGGGAATAACCCCATTGACCGTTGACGGCTACAATCATCTGAAAGCTCTGTGCCCTTCCTATATAGATAATATTGATTTCCTCGGAGCTGTGTATGAAATGAACCGTGATAACAGCCTGGCAGATGCATTTTGTTCAGAATTTTTGTGTGACGGTGAAAGAAAAACGGTTTCAGAACTGATGACCGGGCTGAAAAAGAGGCTCAGTGTATCATTTGACAGTAATAAGAGTATAATTTTTTGTGTATAACTTGACACCACATAAAAATTTAGGTATAATATCTTGTAATTGTAAAGATATATCTGAAAGGATGTAATTTTAAATGGCTGATGAATTTCTTTTAACCCAAGCTGCTGTTGACGAGCTTAAGGAAGAACTCAAATACCTTCGTACAACAAGAAGACATGAGGTTGCAGAAAAAATCAAGGAAGCAAAATCATTTGGTGACCTTTCCGAAAACAGTGAGTATGATGAAGCTAAGTCAGAGCAGGCAAAGCTTGAAGCTAAGATCACAGAACTGGAGTATACTCTCCAGCACGTAAAAATTATTGATGAATCCACACTTGCAAACGATACCGTTCATATCGGTTCATTTGTAAAAGTGTTTGACTTCGATTTTAGTGAAGAAGTCAAGTACCAGATCGTAGGTTTTACACAGGCTGATCCTGTTGAAAACAAAATTTCCGATGAATCTCCCATAGGTAAAGCACTTCTCGGACACAAAGCCGGAGATGTTGTTGATGTGGAAACTCCCGGTGGTATGATCAAGCTTGAAATCAGAGAGATTTCAAAGTAATCTTTAAGGAGAAGAAAAAGAATGGCTGATGAAATCAAGAATCAGGCTGTGGAAAATCAGGAGCCTGAACAGAATGTCAATGAACTCAGACAGATCCGTGTGGATAAACTTACTGCTTTGCAGGAAGCAGGCAAGGATCCCTTCCAGGTAACTCTTGCTTCTCAGGAGTATCACAGCACCGAAATTATCGAAAAATATGACGAGCTTGAAAATCAGGATGTTTCTATCTGCGGAAGAATCATGACAAAGCGTCCCATGGGTAAAGCAAGCTTTATGAATATCCATGACCGTGAAGGTAAAATGCAGGTTTATGTAAGACGTGACGATATCGGTGAAGAAGAATATGCTGATTTCAAGAAATATGATATCGGTGATATCGTTGAAGTCAAGGGTTTTGTTTTTAAAACAAAGACAGGCGAGATTTCAGTTCATGCAAAATCAGTCAGGCTTCTTACAAAGTCTCTTCTTCCTCTTCCCGAGAAGTATCACGGACTTACAAATACAGAAACAAGATACCGTCAGCGTTATCTTGACCTTATCATGAATCCTGATGTAAAGGATACTTTCATCAAACGTTCACTTATCATCAGAGAAATCAGAAGATATCTTGATGCACAGGGATTTATTGAGGTTGAAACTCCCATGCTTGTTTCAAATGCGGGCGGTGCTGCTGCAAGACCCTTTGAAACACATTTCAATGCTCTTGACGAAGACCTCAAGCTCAGAATTTCTCTTGAACTCTACCTCAAACGTCTTATCGTAGGCGGTATGGAAAGAGTTTATGAAATCGGCAGAGTTTTCAGAAACGAAGGTCTTGACACAAGACACAATCCCGAATTTACTCTCATGGAGCTTTATCAGGCATATACAGATTACCACGGTATGATGGATCTTACAGAAAATCTCTACCGTCATGTTGCTCAGGCTGTTCTCGGCACAACAAAGATCGTTTACAACGGTGTTGAAATGGACCTCGGCAAACCCTTCGAGAGAATCACAATGCTTGATGCAGTCAAGAAATATGCAGGTGTTGATTTCAACGAAATTAAGACTGATGAAGAAGCAAAGGCTCTTGCAAAAGAAAAGCATATTGAATTTGAAGACAGACATACAAAGGGCGATATCCTCAACCTCTTCTTTGAAGAATTTGTTGAGCATCATCTTATTCAGCCCACATTCCTTATGGACCATCCTGTCGAGATTTCTCCCCTTACAAAGAGAAAGCCCGAAAATCCCGATTATGTTGAGCGTTTCGAGTTCTTCATGAACGGTTGGGAAATGGCAAATGCTTACTCCGAGCTTAATGACCCCATCGACCAGAGAGAAAGATTCAAGGCTCAGGAAGCACAGCTTGCAGCAGGTGACGATGAAGCAAACACGACAGATGAAGACTTCATGACAGCTCTTGAATACGGTATGGCTCCCACAGGCGGTATCGGTTTCGGTATCGACAGAATGTGTATGCTCCTTACTGATTCAGCAGCTATCAGAGACGTTCTTCTCTTCCCCACAATGCGTTCGCTTGATAAATAAACAAAACATAAACAGCACAGGACGATGATTTTTGAATCATCGTCCTGTCAGACTGTCGAAAAAGTCCAGCAAAAACTGGGCTTTTTTTCATATATGTGGTATAATGTATATGGTGATAAAAATGTTGGAAGAAAAGAAGAATATAAACAAAAGAAACGATG
>JAFXLD010000022.1 GCA_017531385.1 Clostridia bacterium | reverse complement strand
ACCAAATCATTTAAACTTACGATTTCTCCATCGTTTCTTTTGTTTATATTCTTCTTTTCTTCCAACATTTTTATCACCATATACATTATACCACATATATGAAAAAAAGCCCAGTTTTTGCTGGACTTTTTCGACAGTCTGTAACCGCCTGAAAAGGCGGTTTTTTGTTAGTAGTGCTGCGGATTATTTTCTGTTCTTGAAATCCTAATCTATTCTCCTTGACCAGTCTGCACTGATGGGCTGGCACATTCTCACCTGAGTCACAGCATCGGATACAACCTCATAATTAAGCTCTGTTCCGGCACTGTCACACTTATAATTTACTGCTCTGTTACTGTTTATACCAAAATGCTTTGCAGTTTCAACGGCATCAATATTAGCCCCGAGGAAAATAAATTCCCAGCCGTATTTCTGTTTTTCGTGTTCAACCATCTGTTTGACATTATCGGATGTATATTCATGGCTTGCATTTTCCATACCGTCTGTGATAATGACAAAAATTGTATTCTCAGGCACATCTTCTCTTCTCCCATATTTATGAATATTGGCAATATGACGGATTGTTTTTCCGATTGCATCAACAAGAGCTGTACTTCCTCTGACCTGATAATCATTTGCCGTCATTTCAGTAACATCACCAATGGGTACTCTGTCATGAATTATTTTATATTCATGATCAAATAATACTGTTGTAACAAAAGCACCGCCTACTTCTTTTTTCTGTTTTCTGAGCATTGAATTGAATCCGCCAATTGTGTCTTTTTCAAGACCGTACATTGATCCGCTTCTGTCAAGGATAAATACCATTTCTGTTGTGTTGTTCTTTTTCATAAAAAATTACCTCCTGTAATATGTTTGTGTTTTTTCACTTACAAGCATATTATAGGAGGTTTTCATTATCTTTTGGTCGCATCAGAGGCGACATTTTTAAACACCGAGTAAAGGCTGATCAAATTCAAAAAGTGCTTCATTTATTTCAAAGATGTCATATTTCTTTTCTTTTATATAATATTCAATAATGATATCAGCTTTACTGCTATGCGAAAGAACATATCCTGCTTTTTCTAAAAATGCGTTTGTTTCTGAAAGCGTCAGTTCAAGGGCAATTGCAAAAGCTATAACCGTGTTTTTTCTAGGCTTATAATCCTTATTATTCCTTATTTTTGAAAAAAGCTTTCTGTCTATGTTTGCTTTTTTATAAACATCGGAATCTTTCAGACCTTGTTCATCGATCATACGAAGAAGAGCCTCTGAAAAAGATTCATCAAGCTCAGAGAGTGCATCTTCAATTGACGGCAATGCCATACAATCTTCTATCTGATATGACTGTGAAGCAGTATCTATTCTTCTTGCATAAGGATAGACTTCAATGTAATTGTCGTCAATAAATTCCTGAACTTTACTATACTTATTTCCCTGAATAACTGCATTTTTATCAAACAGAACAAGATAAATATCCATTTCTGTCAGAAATTCACTTGAAACAATTGTTTCAACAGCAACCTGCATTGCTCTATCTTTCGGATATCCGTAAACACCTGATGATATAAGCGGGATTGCAATGCTCTCTGCTTTGACATCATAAGCACATTTCAGAACGCTTTTATAACAGTTTTCAAGCTTCTCTTTCTCTCCGGAAATGCCACCATGCCAGACAGGACCTACTGTGTGAATAATATATTCACATAAATCATAACCACTCGTTACAACGGCAGCCCCTACATCGCAATGTCCGATTCTCTTACATTCGGCAGCAAGTTTTTCTGCTCCTGCTGCATTAAAAACAGCTCCGCAGACACCTGCTCCCTGACGAAGATCAGAATTAGCCGCATTGACAACGGCATCTGTTTTCATTTTTGTAATATCGTTTCGTACAATCTGGAATGGCATTATATCACCTCATTCACTTCTTTGACCATGCAGCACGGGACATAAAGAACAGTATAGGATAAATTTCAAGTCTGCCCAGAAGCATAGCAACGGAAAGAACGAACTTCGAGAAAACGGAATATCCTGCATAGTTTGCTGCGGGACCGACAGCACCAAGCCCCGGCCCGATATTGTTGAAGCAAGCTGCCGAAGCACTGAAATTCGTTAAGATATCATATCCGTCAAAGGAAATTAACAGGAAAATACCAATGAAACAAGCAACATAAATTGCAAAATATGCGGAAAGACTTTTAAGAACGGGATCGTCGACCTTTTTACCCTCAAATCTGACAACACCAACAGCACGCGGATGAATCAGGCTCTTGATTTCCCTTTTTATCATCTTAAAAAGCATAATCACGCGGGAAATCTTGAAACCGCCTGCCGTTGAACCTGCACAGGAGCCGATAAACATCAGAAGAAGCAGTATTGTCTTCGACAAATCAGGCCAGAGATTGAAATCAGCAGTTGCATAACCTGTTGTTGTGACAATTGTTGCAACTTGAAATGATGAAATTCTGACAGTTTCAGATAGTGATGAATACATATCTCTTATATTAAAAGCAATCACTGCTGTTGAAACAAGACCGATACCGATATATGTCCAGAGCTCTTCACTTCTGAAAACACTTTTAATTTTCTTTGTCAGAAGAAGATAATAGAGGTTAAAATTAACACCGAAAATCATCATAAAGACTGTTATTACCCATTGTAGATAGGGACTGTATGATGCGATACTGTCACTCTTTATGCCGAAACCGCCGGTACCTGCCGTACCGAATGAATGGACAAGGCTGTCAAAAAGAGGCATTCCGCCGAGAAGAAGCATCACGATTTCGATAACAGTCAGCACAATATAAATAAGATAGAGAATGATTGCCGTATCACGCATTTTCGGAACAAGTTTACCGACAATGGGTCCGGGAACTTCTGCCCTTAAAATATGGATTGAACGGTCAGTTGAAGCAGGTATAATTGCCATGATAAATACAAGAACACCCATACCGCCAACCCAATGGGTAAAGCTTCGCCAGAACAATGTACCGTGACTGAGCATCTCGACATCATCAAGTATTGATGCTCCCGTTGTGGTAAAGCCGCTTACTGTTTCAAAAAACGCATCAATATAAGACGGTATTTCTCCGCTTAAAACAAATGGTAAAGCACCCACAGCAGACATACACAGCCACGAAAGTGCAACAATAACGAATCCTTCTTTGGCATAAATAACCCTGTCCTCAGTTTTACAGAAAACCATAAGTGTGAAACCGATTGCAAGACTTACACCCATACTTATAAGGAAAGAAATATAACAATCCTCTTTGTATACAAGCGACACTATAAGAGGTAACACCATAAGAAGCGACGTTACCATGAGCATTTTTCCTAATAAACGAAAAACAAATCTGCGATTCATAAATTTTTACCCTAATATATCTTCAATATCATTAAGCTTGTGATCACGGGAAACAACAATAACCTTGTCATCACCGAGAATCACATCATCACCGCCGGGGATAATGATTTTCTTACCTCTGATAATACCCGCAATAAGGATATTCTTCTTGAATTTAAGGTCTTTAAGCTGAATTTCCGTGATTCTTGAATGCGGCTGAACTCTGAACTCAAGCGCCTCTGCTTTACCGTCCATGATTTTATAAAGTGTTTCAACATTACTGCCCATTGAGTTTTTCAGTGCTCTGGCATAGCGAACGAAAATGTCAGACGTAATATTTTTTGGCGACACGATACAGTCAAGACCGAGTCTTGCACCCATTGTTGCCAGTTCATGAGTGTTGACTTTAGAAATAACTGTAGGTACGTTGTTTGCAGCAGCATAAATTGAAATAAGAATGTTTTCTTCGTCCATTCCCGTAAGAGCTACAAAAGCATCCATTGAACGAAGTCCCTCTTCAAGAAGGAGTTCCTGCTGAGCACCATTACCGTGAATCATCATCGCATGAGGCAGTTTTTCACACAGTTCATTGCAACGGTTAATATCCTTTTCAATAATTTTAACGGATGCACCTGAATGTATAAGCATTTTTGCAAGATAGAATGCTGATTTACTTCCCCCTAAAATCATTACATTTTTTGACTGTTTCCTGTGAATTGAAAGAGTTTTAAGCAGTTTACTGATATCTGTATGGTCGGCAGAAACGCTGATTTTATCACCTGCCTGAAGCACGAAATTACCGTCGGGAATATAGACATTATCATCTCTCTGAACGGCACAGATAAGCACTTTTGAGCCGTATCTGCCTTTCATATCTGCAAGTTTTACTCCGTCAAGTTCAGAATCGCTTTTGATGATAAGTTCAATCATTTCAAAATTACGACGTGAGAAATGCTCAATTTTAACAGCTGAAGGAAGTTTGAGGATATTAAAAAGTTCTGATGCAGTGAGCATGTCGGGATTTATTGACATTGACAGGTCAAGCTCTTTGCGCAGGAACACAAGGCTGTCATCATTATATTCGGGATTTCTGATACGGGCAATGGTATTTGATGCTCCCATTCTCTTTGCAACGAAACATGCGAGCATATTAAGTTCATCCGAGCCTGTCAGAGCAACAAAAAGCTCAGCTTCATGTATTGCAATTTCTTCAAGAACATCACTGTCGGCACAATTACCACAGATAACCATAATATCATAGATATTGGTCAGTTCCTTCAGAATTTCATTATCAGAATCGATTGCAACAAGATCATGTCCCTCAGCAACAAGACTGCCGATGACCGTCTGACCTATTTTACCGCAACCTGCAACAACAATTTTCATAATTTTCTCCATTTACATAATTAAATAATATGGTAGTATGAGTGTAGCACTTTTATACTGAATTTGCAATATAAAAAATAAATAAAGTATAAAAACAGCACTCACAAAAATGTGAATGCTGTCTGATAAGTTATAATTATTTTACAAACTCGTTGTAGATTGCTTCGATTGTCTTGTGATAATCCTTTTCTTCAACTGCAACGATGATGTTGATTTCACTTGAGCCCTGGTCGATCATTCTTACGTTGACCTTTGCATTTGCAAGTGCTGTGAAGACTCTTGCAGCAGTACCTTCTGTGTTGACCATACCACGACCAACGATAGCGATAAGGCAGAGACCTTCAACAAGTGTGATTGAATCGGGATTGACCTTCTTAACAATATCTGCTGTGATTGAACCCTTGTGTGAGCCGAGAGCATCTGCAGATACGAGAACGCTCATTGTATCAATACCTGAGGGAAGATGTTCAAATGAAACATGGTGATTTTCGAGAACTTCAAGAACTTTTCTGCCGAAGCCGAGCTCTGCGTTCATCATGTCCTTTTCAACGTGAATTGCTGTAATACCCTTTTTACCTGCAATACCTGTAATAACAGTGGGAACATTGTTGCTTGAAGCCTTGTGAACAATCATTGTTCCGGGAGCTTCGGGATCGTTTGTGTTTCTGATATTGATGGGTATTCTTGCTTTTCTTACCGGGAAAATTGCTTCATCGTGAAGAACTGTTGCACCCATGTATGAAAGTTCACGGAGCTCTCTGTAAGTGATTTCGGGAATGGGCTGAGGATTTTCAATGCAACGGGGGTCAGCCATAAGCATACCGGAAACATCTGTCCAGTTCTCATAGATATCAGCATTTGCGGCACGTGCAACGATAGAACCTGTAACGTCAGAACCGCCTCTTGAGAATGTCTTGATCATACCTGAGGGAGCAGCACCGTAGAAACCGGGAATAACTGCATATTCATGGTATGAGAGAAGTCTGCCGAGTTCAGCGTCTGTCTTTTCCATGTCAAGAACACCGTTTTCATCAAAGAAAATACCTTCTTCAGCATCGATAAACTGAAAACCGAGGAACTTAGCAAGAATTTTTGAATTAAGGAACTCACCGCGGCTTGCAATGTAATCACGGCTTGCGTGATGCATAATTGCAACCTTGATACCCTGAAGGTCATCCTCAAGTGTGAAATCAATACCGAGGTCACGGATGATTCCGTTGTATCTCTCTCTGATTTTATCAAATGTTTCGTCAATGCTCTTCTTGTCTCTTACAAGACGGAAGCACTGAAGAAGCATATCTGTAACTTTTACATCGTGTGTGTCTCTTTTACCGGGAGCAGAAGCAACAACATATCTTCTGCCGGGGTCACTTTTGATAATGTCGGCAACCTTGCGGAACTGATTTGCATCAGCAAGTGAAGAACCGCCGAACTTTACTACTTTAATCATACTGGCACCTCAAATTTTCTATTAATATCCGCATAATATTATATTAAATACATTACCGTTTTGCAATGGTAAAAATACAGAATATATTGTCATAAATTACGTTCAATTCAGTAAATCTGCAACAGACGGCTACATAATATATCAATGAATAAAATAAAGCACCTCGGATGAAGTGCTTTATTTGGGTAGATTGAACTTAGTAGCACAATTTAAAAGTGCCTAAACCCAGATTTTCATTGTTATATTTAAAATTTATAGAGATAAAAGTTCCAAACACAATTACTGCGTTCACCGGCAGCAAACTCATATTCTTTTCCATCAATTATGACAGAATAAACCGGAACAGTATAAGGTAGGTCTTTTACCTCAATCCTACTTTTTGTATCAACCCAATCAAAATCAAAAATATTGACACCAAAAAGCTGAACATTTCCGTCACCCCCCGTAACTTCAAGTTGCCAACTTTTACTCTTCCACATTTTCATATCATCACCGCCTTGTATATATTATAACATAGAAGCGAAAACAAATCAATGCGAAGCATTGTATATCATCAATTCCGTAGGAATTGCATATCATCAACTTCTGGGGAAGTTGTATATCATCATTGCGAAAGCAATGGATAAAAAAATTCCAAGTCTAAAGACTTGGAATTTTTTGGGAGTACGTCTCATTTTGGAACCGAAGTACAACAAATTGGAATTTAAAACAATCCGTTATTGTACTTTCTTTGTACAGCAACAATGCAGACTATGCCAATCACCAAGCCTATCATAAGTATAGCAACGGCAAGTATAAGCAGATTTTCAAACAGTCCTATAATGCCGCTGAGTAGCATTACAGCTGCGATAACAAGCATTGCTTTTCCAAAGGCTTTTCCGTAGGCTGATTTGTCTGTGACCTTTGTTTGGTGGTAATCGTGAATTAAATCCGTTTTACCATTGTAAATTGCAATACCCAGTACCGTAAACAGAGCTGCAACCAGAAACATAATAATAGAATATAATAACATACAAACTACCCTCTAAATTCTTATTTGTAGAGATAATTATATAACATCTGATGCGAAATTACAATCGGGTGTGGGTGTTCCGCCCACACTTATTCACTTTTCCCTCTTACTTCTTACTTTCCAAAAATCGACCCGAAAGTTAGTGAAGAGTGAATAGTGAAGAAGTAAAAAGTAAAATCGACGAACTTCTGTCGAAATTCGTCGATTTTTGTGTTTACAGCTTAATTTAGCAACAAGTCATTTTTGATTTGATTTATCAACTTGTTTCTTACTCTTTTCTTCAATTATTACTGCTATTGCAAAAATCAGCAAAAACACAGCAAAATATGCAGGGAGAACAAAAATCAAAAGAGAAATACCAGTATAGAAAAGATTCTCGCTGCTCATTAAAAATCCAAAAAAAGCCGCAATTAAACTTATTGCTACAAGAACAATTCCGATAATACCAAGGATTTTCAGAGCTTTACTCATTTTATTATTAAGACAGGTCCATTTTTCTTTAATACACTTATCCTCTTTCATATTCTCACCTCAAATCCATTATATCACAGCAAGCTAAAAAAAGTCAATTCATTTACCCAAAGGACGACAATCAAGGCGAAGCCTTGCATGTAATCCGTCGCAGACGGAATGTAATCATCACGAAGTGATGTATGTAATCCTTTCGAAGAAAGGTATGTAATCAATCCGAAGAAGAAGACACCTGCGGTGATGACATACACGCTTCGCGTGATTACATGCGCCTGACGGCGATTACATACCAATCCTTCGGATTGGATAAAAAAATGACAAGTTTCTGTCGAAACTTGTCATTTTTTTGTGTTTACAGCTCAAAATAGCAACAAGTCAAATGACCGTTTTAAATCCAGAGTTTGTCGCTTCTTTTGAAGCAAATGATAATATCGCACATTCGACCTTTCTCTTATAATAAAGTAAAATGTAATTACCAAGAAAAGAGGAGGCGATCTTATGTTTAATAGAAAGAAAAAAATCAAAATTAAAATTGACGGTTTAGAATGCAACTTACTTATCAACGGAATGAATGAGTTTCGCAATATGCTCTTGGCGGAAGGGTTACCCACTGAAGATGTTGATGAATTGCTTTTAAAACTCATTGATATTTATGAAAAGTAAGGAGGTTGAATTTATGTCGAATGTTATTGAAGAATTATACTATGGCAACCTTGAACCACAGGAAGTTAATTCAGAATTAACACCTAAGCTCAAAAAGAAGCTGAGTTCACTTGCAAAGAAAGAGGAAGAGCTGACAGCTATGCTCCCCGAAAAGGAAAAAGAGTTGTTTGCAAATTATGTGAATTCTCACAATGAATTTTCGAGTATAAGTAATTCGGACAGCTTCATATCAGGCTTCCGGCTCGGCGCGAGATTTGCATACGATACATTTGTTGAAAGAAAGTGAAAACTCGATTATTTTTTATTATTGCTTATAACCATCGACTTGCTCGGTGGTTATTTT
>JAFXLD010000021.1 GCA_017531385.1 Clostridia bacterium | reverse complement strand
TCTATGGTAAGATGTTTGTAATGATTCATTTTACCTAATCTCCTGTATTTTGGTTTCTTTCTTCAATCTCCATTATACAAGATTTCTTAAAATGAGTCATTATTTTTTTTCTGTTGCACTTATATTGTAAATCTAAAATTGCGAATTTCCAATTGCGAATTTTTATCGGGTTTATCCCTATAAATTATTGTTTACCTGATTATTGACAAAAACCCCGAGTGATTATATAATCTTCTCGAGGTGTTTTTTTATGAATATTATATATGAAAAATTCAGAATAAATACAGACAAGGCAATTCTCGGCACAAGCAGAGCATTGTATGACATTTCCAAGGGTATCCTTGGCAGAACAAGATTTTCAAAAACTGTAGATGTGAAAAAAATCGGTACTGATGTTAAAATAATTTCAGAGGATGCAGAATCGGTAACAATTGCAAAAACAGATAAAGACGGAAAAATTCTCGACAAAGGATTCAGAATCCTTTCCACCACAGACCTGCATCTCGGTGATGACCCGAAACTTCGTAAAAAGTGCATCGGTATGCTTATGAATCACATCGCAGCCACAACTCCCGACCTTGTAATTCTTACGGGTGATATCATTCTGGGTAAATATCAGCACCTTGATGCCATAGAATTTGCACAGTTTATGGAAGAAGTGGGCGTTTACTGGGCTTTTGTGTTCGGTAACCATGAGGCAAGAGAAGAAAAAGGACCTTTCAAAGAGCTTCTCATGAAGTGTCAGACATCGTTCCCGCATTGTCTGGCAAGACAGGGCAGGGAAGACCTTTTCGGTTACTGCAACTATTACATAAATATTCTGAAAAGTGAGAATGAAATACTAAAAACACTCTTCATGTTTGACTCAGGCAGAGATATTCTTGATGAATACCGTGCAGAGCAGAATGTACCGCCGGAAATCGGTTGTTATGACTACCTTAAAAAGAGTCAGATGAACTGGTATGAATCATCACTTGAAAATCTTTGTAAAAAGTACGGTGATGTGAAGTCATTTATGTATATGCACATTCCTCTCAAAGAGTACGAAAATGCAGTCTGGCAGGATGAAAACGGCAAGTTTTGTTTTACCGATAAATGTAAGATTCTTTACGGCGGTGTTTATGAATCAGTGGGTTCATCTGCTGTTAACAGCGGTATGTTCGGTCTTATAAAGAAACACGGAAGCACCGAGGCAGTTTTCTCAGGACATGACCATGTAAATGATTTCTGCGCTGTTTATGACGGTGTTTATCTTGTATACAGTCAGTGCGGCGGCTATGAAACATACACAATTGAAGAGAAGACAGGCTGGGGTGAAAAGGACTGGATACAGGGCGTTACAATCACAGATATTGAGCCTTGCGGAAAATTCGATATCAGTCCCCGATATAACAGAATGTACTTATAAATAAAAAATGGTAGCTTTAGCCACAGGTGGCTAAGGACAGTTTAGGTGAAATATACGGTGTAGTCAATTACGGCTACACCGTGTTTTCATTTTTACGAAGCCTTTTCTGAATAGGCTTTCATTTCTTCTTTTGCCTTTTCTAACATTTCGGCATCAGGGAACTGTATTATTCCAACGCCGACAAAGTGTATTTTTATAGGAACATGCTTTTTCCCGTCTTCACCTATAACTCTGTCAAAAATCTCAATTTTGTCAATGAGCTTATTAACAATAGAAGGTGTCAGCTCCTTTATATCAGTACACTGACGGATGTTAGCAAGAAAGTTTCTGACATCAATATTTTCTTGCTGTGCGGTATTGATAAGTTTCTCGGCATCTTCAACCTTTTGCATTAAATCCCTCTGCTCATTTTCATAATTGGTAAGCATACGTTTATAACGGTCATCAGGTAGTTTACCAAGAACATTTTGTTCAAATACAGCCTCAATGAGTTTATCTAACTCCTGTATGCGTTTCTTATTTTTCTCAAGCTCATACTTTGCTTCTTTGAGATTATTGGCGATGCTTAATCTGTGTTCCTTTGTAAACAAGTAAAGAAATACAGGTTTATACTCAGTAACATATTCTGCTGCTTCTCGTATAGTTTTGAGAACCATCTTCTCTAACACTACATTTCTGATGTAGTGAATTGAACAAGTACCTCTATTTTCTTTGTAAGCTGAGCAGCGGAAAAACTCCTGATGTTCTTTTATACTTTTAGCTGCACAGAAATATAATCTTGAACCACAATCTCCACAGTAAACCAATCCTGAAAATATGCTTTCTCTACCCGTTGCAGTATTTCTGCGACGGTGCTTTTTTATTTCCTGAACTCGCTTCCAAGTGTCCATATCAATAATCGGTTCCTGTGTATTCGGTATGATAACCCAATCTTCAGTATCGTTATACATTTTCTTGTGAACCTTGTAGCTGACGGTTGTTGACTTGAAGTTTACAGTACAACCCGTGTATTGCATATTATCAAGAATATGCTCTATACTCATTTCTGCCCAAGCGTATGTGGTAGTCAAAGGGTTTCTTGTTTTGCGTCCGATTGAATGGTAATATGCAGTAGGCGTCAATATTTCTTCACTTTCAAGTCTGCGTGCAATTTTTGTAACACCTAAGCCTTCCATCGCTAACTGATAAATATATCTGACTACCTTTGCGGCAGGTTCATCAATTAGCCACTGCTTAGGATTATCAACATCCTTTTTATATCCGTACGGAACTGTGGGTGAAACTCTTTCCCCATTGTCGGATTTTGATTGCCAGACCTGACGGATTTTCTTGCTTGTCTGAGATGCATACCACTCATTAAATAGGTTGTGGAAAGGCATCATTTCTGTACCCTTACCGCTTATAGTTTCAACATTCTCCTGAATGGATATAAAGTTTACGCCTAAAGACGGATAAAGCACTTGAGTATAGTGATCAAACAATATATGCTCACGGCCGAAACGGGATAAATCCTTTACAATAACAGTACCGATTTCACCTGTTTCTATCATACGTTCCATACGCTGAAAGTCAGGTCTATCAAAGGTTGTACCTGAAATACCGTCATCAACAAAGAACATCGTTTTCTTGTAACCGTGCTTCTTGGCATAGTCTGCAAGAATACGCTTCTGATTAGTAATACTGTTGGATTCTGAATCCTTGTTATAATCCTTATCTTTGTATTTATCCTTTATATCATCAACAGATAAACGACAGTATAATGCGGTTATTTTTTCGTTAATATTTTTCTCGGCTTTCTTTGCCATAATTAAAAATCTCCTTTCCGGAAGCCGAGCATTGCATTAGGTATTTCCATTTTACAATGCCCGACTGCCATTTTTCAAATGTGTGGTTTTATGACAACTGTTCTGACAGTATAATTTCTTTAAACTGCTGTAACAATGATTTGTTTAACTTACCGTCAAAGACACCCGTCACATCATAAACAATACCGTGTATCTGTTCGGAAACTTTAATTTCATCGGGAACGATGTGCAATTCTTCCGTTCTCTTTATTTCGTCAGGCTTTGGAATTACATACTCCATGAAATCTACGGGAACATCATTATTTACTCTACCTGAACCTTTTCTTGAAACGATCTTAGGGGCTATTGAAAGTTTCTTCATCCGCATCACCTCGCATCCCTATCACGGTTTCTCTGTCGCTGAAGGTGTTTGTGATAATATTCCAAAGCCTTTATGATATGCTCTTCTTTCTGTTGCTTGGTATAATTTTTACCAAAGAACTTATTGATACGTTCTTCAGGGATTTTAATAGCCTCTGCCTGATTAGGTTTAGGTGCTGTCAGAATTGCTAACACCGTATCAGCATTAAGCTGATTCTCTTCGGAGAGCTTACGCATTTTCTGTGCCTGTGCGAGTGAGGGTGTGACCTCATCACTCTCATAGGTTTCAAAAATCATCTTCTGCTCCTCAGGAGTAAGGTATGAAAGTTCAACCGCAGGTCGCATTGCGATTCTGCCTTCATCCACAAGGTTAAGAAGCGATTTTTCAAGATTAGTCAGACGGATATACCTTTTGATTTGGGTTGCACTGTCTTCGCTATCCTGTGAGATTTTTTCTGCAGAGCTTAACTTTGGACCCACCGGGTCCGAAGTTAAATCCGTGCGTTTGCCCTGCTTTTTAAGTGCATCCATTTTCATCTTGTATGCGAAGGCTTTCTCGCTTGGTAGAATATGCTCACGGTGCAGATTACTGTCAACGAGAATAATATCTGCTTCTTCCTTGCTGATAGACAGAACTACCACGGGAACCTCTGTCATTTCAAGCCTTGTTGCTGCAAGGTATCTTCTGTGTCCTGAAACGATTTCAAACACATCTGCCTTATCATCCTTACGCACCATAAGTGGTTGGATAATACCGTTTTCACGGATACTGTCCTCCAACGGGTTCATATCTTCCTCACGGCACTTGTACGGATTCTTGAAATTCGGTACAATACTTTTCATTGGCATTTGTACGATTTCTGTTGACTGAGGCTTTACCGCCTCTGTTTCTTCTGTTTTATCAAACAGGGTGTTAATAAAATTATCTTCAATATTCATTTAATTACCTCTCTTTTCTGATATCAATATTTTTGTTGGTTTTCTCTTTTCGGACAGTTTTTAGTACATCCAAGATAAATGCTTTTACTTTTTCAGGCATATACGATGGAGCAAAAAGTGCTTGCGAGAAGATAGAGAAGCATCCGACAGAGCCTCCCTTTTCTATGAAAAGACCTACAACGACTTAACCACCGCTTCCAACGGTATATATATCACGGTGAATGAGTAATGAAACGAACTCCGAGAAAATACCACTTTAACAGGTGAGGAACAGGCGAAAAATGACAATTTAACTGTCGAGGAAGTGTCGATAAATTTCAATCTTGATGACCTTGATTTTTCTTTTGATGACTTTGAAATTGACCTTGATATTGACCTCTCTTTTGACTTTGATTTTCTCAACGAACAAAGAGCGAATAAAGAGAAAATGCAAAAATCGAAGCACGAGCGAAGCCCGAGAAAAACAAGATTGAAGCCAAGAGGAAGCCAAGAGCGAAGCCGTGAGGAAGCCGTGAAAAATCCGCTTGAAGCGGTTACGAAGCGGTGAGAATTGGAGTTTTTGGAGTCCATAAAAAAGGGAACGAAGCGAGAGCGAAGCAAGAAGAAATCTGAATACTTCCCCACTATAAAAAAGAGATTTTCCCCACTATAAAAAAGAATACTGGGCAGATATAAAAAAGGGATAACAACCTGACAAAACCTGATATTTTTTTATGTATAGTGGGGAAACAACCTCATAAAACTTGAAATTCAAAAAATGTAGATGTTGAAAAAAGTTGAAATTCAAAAATATATATGTTGATAGATGTTGACATTTTCAATGTATATGCAACAAAAAAGCGGTTGAGGGTTTTACACCTTAACCGCTGATTTTTTATGTTTTTTGACCGTTCGGACATCAAACGGACATCAAAAAAGGCTTGCAACAAGGCAAAAACCCTGTAAACAAGCCATTTTCTTGATAAAATGATTATCTCTTTGAGAACTGGGGAGCACGACGAGCTGCTTTGAGACCGTACTTCTTTCTTTCCTTCATTCTGGGGTCTCTTGTAAGGAAACCGGCCTTCTTGAGTGCGGGACGAAGGTTTTCATCGAACTGAAGAAGAGCTCTTGAAAGACCGTGACGGATAGCACCGGCCTGACCTGTAACGCCGCCGCCTGCAACTCTTACAACGATGTCGAACTTCTCTGTTGTGCCTGTGAGTGTGAGAGGCTGACGAACGATGAGCTTGAGTGTTTCAAGACCGAAATAATCGTCGATATCTCTGTCATTGATTGTGATTTTGCCTGTGCCGGGATATACACGAACACGAGCTACTGAACTTTTTCTTCTACCTGTACCGTAGTAGTAATTGCTTTCGTACATTTAAATCTGCCTCCCTTTCTTAAAATTCTCTTACAACGGGCTGCTGAGCCTGATGCTTGTGCTCTGCACCTGCGTAAACGTGAAGTCTTGTGAATGCTTTTCTGCCAAGTGTGTTAGCGGGAAGCATACCCTTTACAGCCTTTTCAACAACGAAGCAGGGCTTCTCTCTCATAAGAGTAGAGTATTTAACCTCTTTCATGTTGCCGATGTAGCCTGTGTGATGATAATACATTTTCTGATCGAGTTTCTTACCTGTAAGAACAACCTTTTCAGCATTGATAACGATAACGTTGTCACCGCAATCTTCATGATATGCGAAAGTGGGCTTGTGCTTACCTCTGAGAAGGACAGCAGCTTCAGCAGCAAGTGCGCCGAGAGTTTTGCCTTCTGCGTCAAGAACATACCAGTCACGCTTGATGTCTGCGATTTTGGGCATATAAGTTGACATAGTTTTTACCTCCAATATATTTTACTTAAATATAAACAAAAATCAAGCACACCGTTTTCCTCAGTGCGCTTGATAATAATATCACAACTCAAAATGCTTGTCAACACTTTTTTTGTAATTTTTTAAAGGAGATAACGAATGCTTCGTTTTTCTTCGTTTTTCTCTTGTTTTTAATATGTTTTCTCACTTATTATTTTGAAAGAAATTCAAGAGAAAGCTGTGCAAGAGCTTCGGGATGAGTCTCAATTACGATGTGACTGCCCTCTACTGTGTGCATTTCGGCATCTGACAAAGCTGTGCTGATGTTTGATGTCATTGTGCCGTTGATGACAGTGTCACCGTCAGCCCATACAAGAAGTGTGGGTGTATCGAGTTGTGCAAGAGCTTCGAGGTCTGTGTTCTTTGCATTTGCACTGCCGAAGAGCATTGATGCGCCTGTACCTTCCACCATAAGAGGATCTGCAAGGAGAGAAGCATCGTAATTCTTTGCATAATCCATATCACCTGTTGTTATATAAACAGCCATTTTTACGATGAAGTCACTGCTGAGAACGAGCTTGAAGATAACATCAAGAAGTTTGCTTACAAACGGTGATTTTACCATATCGCCCATTGCTGAATTGCCCTGCATATAGATTTCGCTGGGGCAGAAAAGCATAAGAGCTTCAAGGTCGTTTTCGCAGGCAATATTCATTGAAACACCGCCGCCCATTGAATGACCTGCAAGAATCCATTCTTCTGTGGGAGCAATTGTTTCCATAAAGTTTACAACAAGGTCTTCTCTGTCGATAAGATCTGTAACGTTGATCTCTCTTGTGCTGTAACCGAAGTTGGGAAGGTCAAGAAGATAGCAATCATAGCCTTCTGCACTCATGATTTCAGCCATGCCGTTCCATGTTGTGCCGGAATAGAGGAAACCGTGAAGGAACATGATTCTGCCCTTGAATTCGCCTTCTGCGGGAACTACCGTGTAATGGAGTGAATATTCACCCTGTTCGTAGTAGCCTTCTGTTACTGCATCTTCAGCATAGATGCTGAATGTGAACATTCCGAATACCATAACAAGGGACATGATGATTGCAAGGAGTTTTTTTGTGGTTGTCATAAGAATCGTCCTTTCTTAATATTATAATGTAATATTATTCTTCTGTCTTTTTAAGCTCAATACCCAGAACATCAAGCTGTTCTTTGTCTACGGGTGAGGGACATTCTGTCATGGGTTCTGTTGCATCCTTGAGTTTGGGGAATGCAATTACATCACGGAGTGATTCTGCACCGACCATCTGCATTACAAGTCTGTCAAGACCGATACCCATACCGCCGTGAGGAGGAGCACCGTATTTGAATGCACCGAGAAGGAAGCCGAATTTTTCGTTTGCTTCCTCGGGAGTAAGACCGAGGAGACTGAACATTCTGTCCTGAAGCTCAGGATTTGTTATACGGATTGAACCTGATGAAAGCTCAATGCCGTTGAGAACAAGGTCATATGCCTTTGCTTTGACTGCAGCCTTGTCTGTTTCAAGATAATCGAGACAT
Organism: Clostridia bacterium; assembly: GCA_017531385.1. Taxonomy (GTDB): domain Bacteria; phylum Bacillota; class Clostridia; order Oscillospirales; family Acutalibacteraceae; genus UBA1081. The sequence goes on along the minus strand of JAFXLD010000021.1, from coordinate 6,899 downwards.
TCGTCCATGGGAGATGTGAACGGATGATGCATTGCAACGTACTGCTGTGCGTCCTCATCCCAGTCAAAGAACGGGAATTCCGTAATCCACAGGAAGTTATAGCCGGGCTTGATGATGTCAAGCTTCTTTGCAACTTCGCAACGAAGTGCACCGAGAACGGAAAGAACAAGTGACTTCTTTCTGTCTGCAACGATAAGAACGACGTCGCCCTTTTCTGCACCTGCTTTTTTGAGGATTGCAGCCATTTCGTCTTCTGTCATAAACTTTGCGAATGATGAAGCGATACCGTCATCTGTCATTCTTATCCATGCAAGACCCTTTGCGCCGAAGCCCTTTGCTGTTTCTGTGAGCTTGTCGATTTCTTTTCTTGTGAGCTTGCTTACGGCATTCTTTGCTGTGATACCTCTTACTGTACCGCCTGCCTCAAGAGCAGATTTGAAGACAACAAATTCGCTGTGTGCAACTTCTTCTGAGAGGTCGAAAAGCTCCATATCGAAGCGTGTATCAGGCTTGTCTGAGCCGTATCTGTCCATAGCTTCGTTATATGTCAGTCTGGGAAGCTTTTCGGGGATATCAACATTAATAGCTTCTTTGAATACCTTGTGGATGTACTTTTCAATCATTTCAAGAACATCGTCAACATCAACAAATGACATTTCAAGGTCGATCTGTGTGAATTCGGGCTGTCTGTCAGCTCTGAGGTCTTCGTCACGGAAACATCTTGCAATCTGGATGTATCTGTCAAAACCTGCAACCATTGAAAGCTGCTTGTAAATCTGAGGTGACTGAGGCAGTGCATAGAAACTGCCGTTGTGAAGTCTTGAAGGAACAAGGAAGTCTCTTGCACCTTCGGGAGTTGACTTCATAAGCATGGGAGTTTCGATTTCAATAAATCCGTTGTCATAGAAATAATCTCTTGTGATTTTTGTGACCTTGTTTCTGAGAAGAATGTTCTTCTGTAGGTCGGGTCTTCTCAGGTCGAGATATCTGTATTTGAGTCTGTTGATTTCTGCTGTGGGGCAGTTTTCAATGATTTCAAAGGGAGGTGTCTCACTCTTTGCAAGAAGTCTGAGTTCTTCAACATCGATTTCAATTTCACCTGTGGGGATTTCAGTGTTTTTAGCACTTCTTTCCTTAACTGTACCCACAACTGCAAGTACATATTCACTCTTTGCAGCTGCAGCCTTTTCAAAAACAGCCTTGTCTGTATTCTCATCAAATGCAAGCTGAATAATGCCTGTTCTGTCCCTTAAATCGATGAAGATAAGTGCGCCGAGGTCTCTCTGACGCTGTACCCAGCCACAGAGGGTAACCTTTTTACCCACATCGGCAAGTCTTAAATCACCGCAGTAGTCTGTTCTTTTAAGACCCTGTAAAAAATCCATTATAATTTTCCTCCTAATAATGAAGACATATCAACATCACCGACATTGAAATCATCAACAGCCTTGTTGATTGACATATTTATAAAATTGACTGCAAAATCGTCGAGAGCTACGGGAACTTCTGTGCCGTCTGCCATGCACTTGACATTCACAATGCCTTTTTCGATTTCGTCAGTACCGAGAACTGCCGTGTAAAGCACACCCATCTTGTTTGCAAATTTCATCTGAGCTTTGAGTGAACGGCCGACTGTATCAAACAGACAGGCAACGCCTTCGTCACGCACCTGAGCAGCAAGCTGAGCTGCTTTAAGATTTGCTTCGTCATTCATTGAAGCAATGTAGAGGTCAACGGGATTTTCGGGCGGAAGCTCAATTCCTCTTGCTTCAAGAAGAATCATGAATCTTTCAAGACCGACGGCAAAACCGCAAGCGGGGACAGCGGGACCGCCGAGCTGTTCAACAAGACCGTCATATCTTCCGCCGCCGCAGACTGTACTCTGAGCCCCGATTGAGCCTGTTATAAATTCAAAAACAGTTCTTGTGTAATAATCAAGGCCTCTTACGATTGTGGGATTTACTGTATATTCAATACCCATCGCATCGAGATATTTCTGAACTGCATCAAAATGAGCCTGACAGTCATCGCAGATGTAATCGAGAATTTTCGGAGCATTTTCAGCAATGCCTGAACAAACAGGACTCTTGCAGTCGAGAATTCTCATGGGGTTTCTGTCAAGTCTGCCTTTACATGTTTCGCAAAGGTCAGCTATATTTGAATTGAAATATTCTTTGAGTGCAGCCTGATAATTTTTTCTGCATTCGGGACAACCGATTGAGTTGATTTCAAGCCTTAAATCATCAATGCCGAAGAAATCAAAGATGTGCTTGCCCAGAGCGATAACTTCCGCATCAGCAGCGGGAGCTGCCGCACCGAAGCATTCAACACCGAACTGATGGAATTCACGCAGTCTGCCTGCCTGAGGCTTCTCATAACGGTAGCAGGGTGTAACATATGCAAGCTTCACGGGCATCGGCTCATTGAAAAGACCGTGCTCAAGAAAAGCTCTGACTGCACCTGCAGTGCCTTCGGGTTTGAGAGTGATTGAACGGCCGCCGTTGTCTTCAAAAGTGTACATTTCTTTCTGGACAACGTCAGTTGTTTCACCCACTGAACGGTTGAAAAGCTCTGTATGCTCAAAAACGGGTGTTCTGATTTCCTTGAAGCCGAAGTTGTTGCCGATTTCAAGCATGGTTGATTCTATAAATCTGTTCTTGTAGCTGACTGATGGCAGGACATCGCCCGTACCTCTTGCAGCTTTTGTAAGTAATGCCATAAAAATACCTCATATTTATATAAGGCGACTTAAAGCCGCCTTATGTTTATTATTAATTTTTGGGATTAACAATGTCACGCCAGTCAAGGTCGCCTCTCTGAAGACCCATTACAAGGGATTCAGCAGTAGCAATGTTTGTTGCCAAAGGAATATTATGAACGTCGCAAAGTCTTAAAATAGCAGCTTCGTTGGGCTCATGGGGTTTGGCGTTGAGAGGATCCCTGAAGAAAAGAAGCAGGTCGATCTCATTGCACTGAATTCTGGAAGCAATCTGCTGATCACCGCCCTGGGCACCGCTCATGAATCTTGTGATCTGAAGTCCTGTTGCTTCTGAGACAAGTCTGCCTGTTGTGCCGGTGGCGCACAGATTATGATGGCTCAATATTCCGCAATATGCGATACAAAACTGTGTCATAAGTTCTTTTTTTGAGTCGTGAGCTATCAATGCTATATTCATTTTTTCTGCACCGTCTTTCTATATAAAAATTTCTTTTTTACAATACTACACTCTGAATAATATCATAAAAAGACAAATTTTTCAATATTTTATAAAATATTTTTATAGGTTATTATTAATTATTTTAATTCTTTAAGGTTCAAAGGTATATTTTTTCCGTCGATTCTGTCTGCAATTCGTTTTATTGCTTTGCAGAAACTGCTTTTTTTCGCAGGGAGAACAGATGTTACAGAGCTGTAAGGGATTTTTTTGTCTTCGGGAATAATGCCCAGAAGTCTTACTCCGGATTTGTCAATAACACCGTCCACATCAAGAAGTCTTGACCTGATTGCCGCTTTTTTTACAAAACGGTTGATAATAAGTCGCATATCAGTTCTGTCAATGCCGAATTTTTCCGTTTCATATGCGGCTGCGGCGGCACACCTTACGGATATTTCGTCTGCCGTTGCAACAAAAATCGCCCTGTCGCAGGGTTTTGCGGCTCTTTTCAGATTTTCATCAATTCCTGCAGAAGCATCTATTAATATTATGTCAAAATCGTTCTCACATTCCTTGGTGATTTTTACAAAAACATCTTCATCAATTGTTTCCGGATAAGTGGCAGGTGACGGAAGAAGATAAAGGTTGTCCGAAATTGTTATGAGTGCATTTTCTGCTTTGCAGTTTCCGTCTGAAATATCAATCCAGGTGCTCATTTTTTTGTCTGCAACCGAAAGCATGATGTCGAGTGCACCAAGGCCCGTATCCGAATCTATCAGAAGCACTTTTTTGCCTGAATCAGCCATTGTCTTTCCGAGAAAAGACGTAACTGTTGATTTTCCGACTCCGCCCTTGCCGGAGGCTATAAGAATTTTTTCAGCCATATGCAATCCTCCGTTTATCTGAGCAGTTCATTTGACGGCTGCTGAGAAGAGATCTGATTTTTTGTTGAGAAGTAATAATCATAAATGTCGGCAGCAACGGTAGCAGTAGCAGTACCGCTGTCAACGTTTTCAATGATAACTGCGATTGCAAGTTCAGGTTCGTCAAAAGGTGCAAAGGAGATATTCAGACCGTTATTACCGCTGACTGTTTTTCCGTCAATGATTCTTTTGACCTGAGTTGTACCTGTTTTTGCACCAACTTTTTCCGTAATACCTGCGAATGCAGTTTTACATGAGCCTGTTGTTGTAACGGCAAGCATACCCTGTTTTACAATGTCGATTGAATTCTGAGAAAAATCTGTTTTTTCGAGCACTTCGGGCTGAGATTCAAAAACAACATTGCTGTGGTCGGCATCCATTATGTATTTTACATAGTGGCATTTGTATCGTGTGCCGTTGTTTGCGATGGTTGCACCGTAGTTTGCAAGCTGGATTATTGTAAAAAGGTTGTCCGACTGACCGATACCTGCCTGAATTGTATCACCCATCTGCCATGTTGAGCCGATGGACTGTCTGTAAGCTCTTCCTGCAAGAATACCTTTTGCTTCCGAAAGCTCAACACCTGTTTTTTCGCCAAGGCCCAGTTTTTTGCTGTATTCATTCATAACGTCGATGCCGAGAAGATTGCTGACATTGTAGAAATAAATGTTGCAGGATTTTTCAAGGCCCGTGATAACATCAAGATGTCCGTGAGCATCAAGACATGAGAATCTGACGTCGTAATACTGGAACTCACTGTTACAGTAAAATTCGGATTCGGAATCAATTGCACTTTCCTCAAGACCTGCAAGAGCTGTGGAAAGTTTCATTGTTGAACCGGGTTCATATGTACTCTGAAGCACACGGTTGATAAGAGGAGAACCGTCTGCCTTGAGAAGTTCATTGTATTTTTCAAAATATTCGGAAAGATCGTATGACGGATAGGACGCACTTGCGAGGATTTCTCCCGTGTCAACATCTATTACGGCAACTGCGCCTGCGGGAGGAAGTCCTGATTCTGATGTCAGTTCAAGAATTCTTCTTTCAAGGGCATTCTGTGCCACACGCTGAAGTCCCGAGTCAAGCGTAAGAATAACGGAGTTACCTTGCTTGGGGATAACAGTATATTGCGAGGAAATATTACCATCATTGTCAATGCTTATGGTTTTGATGCCTTTTTCGCCTCTGAGGTTGTCTTCCATTGCACCCTCAATGCCGAATTTGCCCACATAATCAGTGAGTGAATATGCGTTAAGCTCAAGCAGTTCTATCTCGCTTTCGGAGAAATTTCCGCTGTCTATATTTTTATCCAGTTCTTCTGAAAAACTGTCATATTCTTCATTGCTTATTATTCCTGTAACGCCGATTATATGAGGAGCAATCGTGCCGTCTGTGAATTCACGGTATGTGTCAACTTCGGCTTCCACACCCTGAAAATATTCATTTTTTTCTTTTATAATTGAAACGGTTTCGTTTGAAACATCTTCTGCAAAGGAGTAAGGGACTGAAATTGAGTAGCCTGTTCTCCACATCTCATAGCAAACGGATGCGATTTTTCTTGCAGTTATTCTGTCAAAATCTTCAAGTGAATACATATCAATAAGTGCGTCAAGACAATTTTCTGCAGTTGCATAGGAATTGAGGTTGAGCATGTTTTTATGTTTGAGTGCTTTTATATCGTTTTCTCTGCCTTCGGAAAAGATAAGAACGCCGTTTTCATTATATTCAATAGGAAGATTGTCTGTCCATTTTTCATTTTTTGATTCGCAGAGTTCGATGAGTGATGAAATAATTCTGTTTCTGTCCGACTGTCTTGACGGGAACAACGCAGCGTTGAATTTTATGCTGTTTCCCTGTCTGTTTGAAACAAGAGTCATACCGTTACGGTCAAGAATTTCACCTCTTGCCGCTTCAACGGTTATATCGTATTTTCTCACGGCATTTTCACCGTTTTTTCCGTTATCGGACAAAACAGTGTAAGTAAGAACAGTTGAATATATAACAATTGTTGCAATGAAAAATATCAGCAGAATATTGGTTCTGGTATGATTCCTGCGTTTCAAATTATTTCACCACGCTTTGATTGATTTTTGCTTCTTTTTCCTGAAGTTTGTTGCATATTGTTCTGACAGTATAATAAATGATGAATGAAATTGCAGTTGTGATTACGGCTGACGGCAGATAAAACGTCAGAAGTTTGTTGTAACCGTTATCACCGACGGGAATATAAACGGATATAAGCCAGTAAATGATACTGTGGCTGAATACGGAAACAGCACAGATACAGTATTGTGTGAGAAGCTTGTTTCTCATAAAGAAACGTACAAGCAATCCCGATAAAACTCCGATAAGTGCAAGAGAAAATGCGTGAAAACCGTCAATTCCGCTGCTGCATACATCCCAGAATCCGCCGGCAATCATTCCGTATAAAAGTCCTGCAAGTTCACCCTCACACATGCCTATGGCAACAATAAGAGGTATAAGGATAAAGAACCTTGCACCGAAAATGCAGGGCAGTAATCCGTCTGTATTCTGAAGTGCCGCAAAAATCAGCACAAACAGAAACAGCAGTATTCTTTTGAATAATACGGGAACGCTTTCAAAACGGAACATGTTTTCTCCTCGTTGGTTGAATTTGTAAGATAAACAATAATTTAGCGAAGCTAAATTTATTGTTTAGTGAGGAGTGAGGAGTTTATGAAGGGGCTTTGCCCCTTACCCCATTTGTATTATATAGAGCGTAGCGGAACAAGTGCGTAGCACTTCCGACACTCCTAACTCCTAACTTCTAACTCCTCACTCTCAGATAAATTATTGTTTA
>JAFXLD010000020.1 GCA_017531385.1 Clostridia bacterium | reverse complement strand
TGAAGTTTTTGCTATATACCGCCATTTTTACTTCATCTGCATTATAATGGGGTAAGGGGCAAAGCCCCTTCATAAACTCCTCACTTCTCATTCCTCACTCCTCACTAACAATAATTTAGCTGAGCTAAATTATTGTTTATTGACATTCCGCACTCTTTTTTGTTATACTGAAATTACCAAATTCAGGAGGTATCTTTATGTTTGCAAAATTTTTCAGAGCTTTGGTTGCTTTTTTGATGATTTTTTCTCCCACACTTCCTCATGCACTCGATCTGCCTGCAATTCCCCGCGGTCAGGATCTGGAGCTTGATGAGAGATTTGAGCTTGTCTGGGCTGACGAATTTGACGGTGACACACTTGACACAACAAAATGGGACGATAATCAGAGTGTAGATACACTCCATTGGGGACCTATCCGTAAGGGCGGTTACTGGCACAAGGATATGGTCGATGTCCGTGACGGCAATCTTGTTATTTCCACAGAATATAAGAGTGAGCCTCTTGAGGGCAATACTTTCGGTTCTCCTGACAGTTACGGTACAGGTTATTATACAGGTATGATAGCAACTGCAGGCAAAGCCGAGTTTAAGTACGGCTATTTTGAGTGCAGAGCGATTCTTCCCAAGTCAACAGGTATGTGGTCTGCTTTCTGGATGATGAACGAAGGCGTTTATAATGTTGACGGCTCGGGTCAGGACGGCACAGAGGTGGATATTTTTGAGTCAATGAATTATCTTCATAATATCTGGGGTTACGGCGATTCAGTTGTAAGCGGTATTCATTATGACGGTTACGATGGTGCACATCAGGGTGACAGCATAGGCGACTGGTTTGCGGAAAATCCTTTTGAGGAATATAATACTTACGGTGTTGAGTGGAACGAGAATGAGTATATTTTCTACATAAACGGTGTTGAAACAGGCAGACTTTCCACAGGCGGTGTTTCTCAGAACCCCGAATATCTTATTCTTTCCTGTGAGGTTGCCGGTGAAAACGGTGTGGCTCATGCAGACAGACACGGTACAGGTAAAATAAGCCTTAAAGAGGGCGATGTTGCCGAGTTTATCGTTGACTATGTAAGAGTTTATCAGTATAAATAATTATCGGGTGAAAGAGATGTTATCACAGGAGCTTAAAAACAGAAAACTTCCTCCTCTTAAAACAAGAGATGAAATGAAAGAGATTATGCAACGGGAAGTATTTGGTTTTCTTCCCGAAGTACCTTTTTCATTCAGTGTGTCAGAGCCTACGGTAATCGAAGACCGGTATGATTGCGGAAATGTTGCATTTTCCTATGTGGACATGACCTTGAAAATCGGTGAGGGAAGTCACACATTCCGTATCGACAGACTCATGCATGTTGACGGAAGAAAAAGACCGCTTGTTATTGTAAATAACTTTCATCCCATGGAAAAATCGCACTATTTTCCACGTGAGGAAATGAGCGAATACGATGTTGACTTCCTTATGTTCTGCTATAAGGATATTTCTTCAGATGACGGTGATTTTTCGACAGGAATTGCACCTTTGCTTCTGCCAGAGGGACAAAAAACAGATGACACCTGCGGAAAAATCGGAATATGGGCATGGGCAGCTATGCGTGTTCTTGACTATGCACTGACATTGCCCGCAACAGATGCGGAAAATGTGATAATTTCTGGCCATTCAAGGCTCGGAAAAACAGCTCTTTATACTGCAATGCTTGATGAACGCTTTAAATTTGCTTTTTCAAACGCGGCAGGCTGTGCAGGCGACTCCATTGCGCACGGAAGTACGGGAAAGGTCAAGGAAAACATCAACAGGCATCTTCGTCAGCGAGGCGAGAATATTTCAGACATTGTTGAAAGCTTTCCCTATTGGTTCTGCAAAAATTATTTTAAATATACAAAAGAAAACCAGTCAGATATTTTCGACCAGCATTATTTGCTGGCAGCGATTGCACCGCGCTATGTGATTGTGGGTTCCTGTGAGCTTGATATCTGGGCAGACCCCGAATCACAGCAGCTTTGCTGTCTTGCAGCTTCCGAAATGTGGGAAAACGCAGGTTTTGACGGAATTGCTGATACGGAAGATTATCTGAAAGCAGGGGAAAGTCTGCTTGACGGCAGAGTAGGGTATTTCAAAATTCATTCAAAACACTTTTTCTCAAGACATTCCTGGAAAAGATGTATGGAATTTATTGAAAAACATAAACAATAATTTAGCGGAGCTAAATTATTGTTAGTGAGGAGTGAGGAATGAGGAGTGAGGAGTTTATGAAGGGGCTTTGCCCCTTACCCCATTATAGTGCAGATAATGCACAAATGGCGGTATGTCGCAAAAATCTCAATATCTCTTATAGAGCGAAGCGGAAGTAAGTGCGTAGCACTTCCGACACTCCTAACTCCTAACTTCTAACTCCTAACTCTTCCATAAATTATTGTTT
>JAFXLD010000019.1 GCA_017531385.1 Clostridia bacterium | reverse complement strand
TTGTTTTTTCTTGTAAATGCAAGCAGATTGGTTACATCAATATTAAATGCTACGCAGTAATGCGGAGTTGCAATGTTTGAATAAAACTCAAAATGTTCTTTTCTTTCCCAAGTATTTATATCAATTTCTTTTCTCATACAATCATCTCCGTAAAAACTAATTTGCTTACATCATTATATCACAAGCACATCACAAATTTCAATCTGTTTAAATACACCTGTTACTTCAAAAGTAGCAGGTGCTTTTTTATGCCCAAAACCGTGGATTTGGGTACATGTATACTGCGTCACATTTTTTCGCAGTACAACTAAAAATTTCAAGAAAGGAGGTACCCATTATGCAAACAATCAACCTTACCCTTAAGCAATTTGCAGAAATCAAGACAATGATTAAAAGCCGATGCTGTAACTGTTATCAAGGCAACTGTCTGCTTCTTGATGACGGTGACACTCACACCTGTCCGCAGCTCATAACACCGAGCCATATTATCTGCAGATATTTTCTTGATGCAGTTCTCCCTGCCGATAAGACGTTGCTGAAAGATTTAAGAAGTGAGTCGGTAGTAATGATGGTCTGTTCTCTTTGCGGTAAGAAAACCGAGCGAACGGGCAGAAATCAGAAGTTCTGTCCCGACTGTGCGAAGAAGAAACAGCGGCAGAGAAATGCAGAATTTATGTCTGCAAAAAGGTCACGGGTGGATGTTTATGATGCCCTGAAACCGCCAAAATAAAGGCTTAAAAAGTGCAGAAAGACAGAAGCAATATACTTTTATGTTATTGCGTTTTAAAACATCCACACAAACAAGAAACATTTTACAACAAAAATCTAAAATCCGAACAAACGAACAAATTGCTATGAAGCCCTATACTACTGCTTTGTGGCGTTCGGCTTTGTAGCGAACACTGTGGCACATTGTACGGATAAAACCCGAACAGATAAGTGCGATTATCACAGACAATGGAATCAGACTATCGTTAACGGAGCTGTTGAAGAAGTTATTGAAAGACTTGTATCTAATCCTCAGTTCGAAAAAGCTTTGTGCGAAAAGATTAATACAAGGGTAAGTACAGAAGGTCTTGAAGAAGAGCTTGCAGTATTCAAAAAGCAACTCAATCAGCTTGTAATGTCAAAAAGAAAGCTCGCATCTCAGATAGATACCCTTGATGTCACCGACAAGCATTATGATAAAAAGTATCAGGATATGCAAAACAGACTTTATGACTTCTATGATGAGATAGAGGTTGTAGAAGAACAAATAACAGAATTGCAGTCCCGTATAGCAAATATCAAAGAAGAAAAAATATCAGGTGAAAATGTCTATCTTTTTCTGCATTATTATGGTACAATGTACAAAGAGTTTACTGATGCTGAGAAAAAGAAGTTTCTCAATACCTTTATCGAAAGCGTTGAGATATTCAAAGAAGAACAGCCTGACGGTAGACTGTTAAAGTGTATTAATTTCAAATTCCCCGTCTTTTATGACGGGGATGAGAATGTAACACATATCTGTTGGGACAGTGAAACAACAGTCGAGACGGTCTGCTGTCTTATTAAAAACTAATTATTATCGGAGGAAGAATTATGCAATATCGTAATGACAGATACGGCAATAAATTATCCATACTCGGCTACGGCTGTATGCGTTTTTCGCAAAAGGGCGGAAAAATTGACATGGAAAAAGCCGAAAAAGAGATCATGGCGGCTTACGAAGCAGGTGTAAACTATTTCGACACCGCTTACATCTACCGTGGCAGTGAGGCGGTTCTTGGTGAAGTTCTCGAAAAAAACGGCATCCGTGACAAGGTCTACATTGCAACAAAGCTTCCTCACTACATGATAAAGTCAAGAGATGACGCTGAAAAATATTTTCAGGAGGAATTAAAAAGACTCAGAACCGATCACGTTGACTATTATCTTATGCATATGCTCACAGATGTAAAGACATGGGAACGTCTTAAAAGCATCGGCATCGACTCATGGATAAAAGAAAAAATGGAGTCGGGTGCAATCCGTCAGATAGGTTTTTCTTACCACGGCAATTCCGATATGTTCTGCAAACTCATTGATGTCAATGATTGGGATTTCTGCCTTATTCAGTACAACTATCTTGACGAAAATTCACAGGCAGGCAGAAAAGGTCTTCATTATGCATCAGAAAAAGGTCTTCCCGTTATGATTATGGAGCCTCTTCGCGGCGGTAAACTTGTTAACAATCTTCCCGAAAAGGCAAAAAAGCTGTTTGCCGAATATCCCATCAAGCGTACTCCTGCCGAATGGGCATTCCGTTGGCTTTGGAATCAGCCCGAAGTTACATGTGTGCTTTCAGGTATGAACTCACTCGAAATGGTTCAGGAAAACGTCAGAAACGCATCAACTGCCGTCGCAGGTGAATTTACCGACAACGAAGAAAATCTGCTTCAGGAAGTAGTCAGGGCAATCAACGAAAAAATGAAAGTCGGCTGTACGGGCTGCGGATACTGTATGCCTTGTCCGAAAAATGTTGACATTCCGGGCACTTTCTCAGCATACAACAAACGTTATTCTGACGGCAAACATGCAGCATGGCATGAATATCTGATGTGTACGGTTATGCGTAAGGATGCGACTTCTGCGTCAAACTGCGTCGGGTGCGGTCTTTGTGAAAAGCACTGTCCTCAGCACATCAATATCCGTCAGGAGCTGAAAAATGCAAGCAAAGTTCTTGAAGATCCTATATATAAACTTGCAAAAAAATTCATACCGCTCTTTGTGAAATATTAAAAACTAAGGAGATAAAAATATGAACGGAATGACAAGACGTGAACGTCAGGTTACAGATATAAACGAAATCATAAAAATTCTAGACAAGGCAAAGGTTCTGCATCTGGGACTTGTTGACGGTGACGAGCCTTATGTTGTCCCGATGAATTACGGCTACGAAATGATTGACGAAAAACTCAAAATCTGGCTTCACGGAGCACCTCAGGGCAGAAAAATAGACCTTATGAACAAAAATCCCAAGGTCTTTTTTGAAATGGACTGCGATATCACACCCTTTGAAGGCGATGTTGCCTGCAAACACGGCATTACATATTCATCAATCATGGGCAGAGGTACTGCAACTATAGTTGAAGATGCCGAAGCAAAGAAACACGGTCTTGTGGTTCTTATGAAGACACAGACCGGCAGAGATGATTTCACATTCGATGATAAAATTGTCAAGGTTGTCAGTGTAATAAGAATTGATGTTGCCGAATACACAGCAAAGCACAGACCTATGCCAAAAAGATAAAATTTTAAGGACTGCACAACGCAGTCCTTTTTTTGATAAACAATAATTTATCTGAGAGTGAGGAGTTAGAAGTTAGGAGTTAGAAGTTAGGAGTTAGGAGTTAGGAGTGTCGGAAGTGCTACGCACTTGTTCCGCTACGCTCTATATAATGGGGTTTAAGGGGCTTGCCCCTTCCGAAACTACTCACTTCTCACTACTCACTTCTCACTACAATAATTTATCGCACAACGATAAATTATTGTTTACCAGAATGTTGGTTTTCCGTTTTTGTCAAATACAACAGGTTTTATAAATGTAACTCTCGGTGACTTGCTGAAATCTTTTGTCTGTGTTGCATGGTAGACCATGTAGATTTCACCGTCTTCTCTGTAAAGAAAACTGCAATGCCCTGCATTGTAAATATTCTTGAACGGCTGATGATAAAGCACTCTTGTAAGACTCTTTGACCAGTCCTTTGCATTCATAACATCGTCACCACAGAGTGTGAGCATACCAAGGCAGTAACCTCCTGAACTGTAACCACTTGCAGAATAGACAATGAATACATCATTTTCATGATAAAGCACGGCAGGACCTTCGTTTACACTCCAGCCCTTCTTTTCCCAATACAGCTTCGGAGCAGAAAGCTGCACAGCATTGTTTTTGCCGTTTTCGTCAGTTTTCAGCGTATAAGGATTCTCCATTTCACAGATATAAATGCACTGATAACCTGTGTCAAGATATGCAGAGCAAACGTAATACAGTTTGCCGTCTTTCCGAAGATATGTGCCGTCTATATTATTAAGTCCGTCAGGTGCAAGTCTGCCCTTAAACTCATATTCGCCCATAATATCCTCTGTTTTGCTTTCAAGCACAAAGCCGTATCGGTAGTAGTCCTGATTGCCTTCTTCATACTCTTCGTCATTGGGCATTGTTCCCTTGGGCACTGCATTTTCGTCAAACACGGCACAGGCAATAATATACCATCTATCACCTATTTTGTGGATTTCGGGAGCCCATACCCAACCACGGACGCCGTCTTTACCTTCAAAATAAACGGTTTTCTGCTCAAGTACGGTTGCATCATCATAGGAAACAATTTTTCTTATTTCAACACCCATACCGGTAGTATATGTATAATATGTCCCTGTTTCATCCTCAACAATGCAAGGATCACCACCGTTATAAGGATCAATCGGTTCATCATAAGGTGTCGCAATCAGACCTACCATTGATAATAATGTTGTTATCAATGCTGTTAACATACTGAATATTTTCTGCATAAATTTTCCTCCTGAGAAATTTTTCTAAACAAATATTAACACATATTTATACCGTTTACAATAGTTTTGATTGCATATTTGCTGATTATGTGATACAATGGTAAAAATTGAAAGGATTCGGAATATGAAAAAGAAAAACTATTCGGAGAAAAGAAATCACATAATCTTCCGGGCTCTTTTGTGCTTATTTTCACCTGCGATATGTGTTGGTGTTATACCTGAGTTCTTTTTTCTGATAGGAAGAATCTTCAGCATAGACTCCCCCTATTATCTGATTTTTATATTGGTTTTTGTTGCAATATCTTTAATTATAACAGGGATTCATTATATCATCGGTGCAAAAAATGAATACGAGCATCTTCATTTCTTTGCTAAAATTCAAAAATCAAACAGTTTTCATATTGACACAGACCGCAAAATCTGGACAAACAAAGAAAAGGCAACAATCACAAGCTTAGGCACACTGTATATTGTCGCAGCACCTGCTGCAGCAATTTTATTGTATCTGAAAATAAAAGGTATTATGTAAACAAATTCGGAAGGATAAAATTATATGACAAGAGAAGAAGCAAGAAGACGGGCTGAGGAGCTCGTCAGCAAAATGACTATTGAAGAAAAAGCATCTCAGCTCCGTTTCGATTCGCCCGCAATCGAAAGACTGGGTGTGCCCGAATACAACTGGTGGAATGAAGCTCTTCACGGCGTTGCAAGAGCAGGTGTTGCAACAATGTTCCCTCAGGCAATCGGTCTTGCCGCAACATTTGATGCTCCTATGCTCCGTGAAATCGGCGATGTTATTTCAACCGAAGGCAGAGCAAAATACAATATGCAGAGCACAAGAGGTGACAGAGATATTTACAAGGGTCTTACCTTCTGGTCACCCAATGTAAATATTTTCCGTGATCCCCGTTGGGGCAGAGGCCATGAAACATATGGCGAAGATCCTTATCTTACATCAAGACTCGGTGTAAACTTCGTAAAGGGTATTCAAGGTGACGGTGAATATCTCAAGGCTGCAGCCTGTGCAAAGCATTTTGCAGTTCATTCAGGTCCCGAACCCGAAAGACACACTTTCAATGCAATCGCATCAAAGAAAGATATGGAAGAAACATATCTTCCCGCTTTTGAGGCTTGCGTTAAGGAAGCAGATGTTGAAGCCGTTATGGGTGCTTACAACAGAACAAACGACGAACCCTGCTGTGCTCATGAAGTGCTTATGAATGAATATCTCCGTGGTAAATGGGGATTCCAGGGCCATTATGTTTCAGACTGCTGGGCAATCAAGGATTTCCATGAAAATCACAAGGTTACAAGCGAACCCAAATACTCAGTAAAACTCGCTCTCGAAAAGGGTTGTGATGTTAACTGCGGTTGTACATACGAAAGAATCCTCGATGCTTACGAAGCAGGCATTCTTGAAGAAAAGTATATCGACCGTTCTTGCATAAGACTTTTCACAACAAGATTCCTTCTCGGACTTTTCGATAAGTCAGAACTTGATGAAATTCCTTATGACGTTGTTGAGTGCAAAGAGCACATCAATCTTTCACACAAGGCGGCAAAAGAAAGCATCGTTATGCTTAAGAATAACGGCATTCTTCCTCTTACAAAAAGCGATATAAAGACTATCGGTGTTATCGGTCCCAATGCGAACAACAGAACATCTCTTATCGGCAATTATCACGGCACATCTTCAAGATATATAACAGTTCTCGAAGCAATTCAGGACTACATGGGTGAGGATGCAAGAGTTCTGTATTCAGAGGGTTCACATATGTGGATGGACACAGTAGAATTCCTTTCAAAGCACGACAAGCCCGACCTTCTTGCTGAATGCTCGGCAGTATGTGAACGCAGTGATGTTGTTCTTCTTGTTGTCGGTCTTGATGAAATTCTCGAAGGTGAAGAGGGCGATGCAGGCCCCGGTGACAAGGTTACTCTTGAGCTTCCCAAGCCTCAGAGAATGCTTATGGATCATGTTCTCGCACAGGGTAAGCCCGTTATCATTCTTAATATGGCAGGTAGCTCGATCGACCTCCGTGTGGCTCAGGATAAGGCAGCAGCAATTCTTCAGTGCTGGTATCCCGGAGCAAGAGGAGGTAAGGACATTGCAGAAATCATCTTCGGAGAATTTTCTCCCTCAGGCAAACTCCCCGTTACATTCTACAATTCAATTGACGAACTTCCCGACATCCACGACTATTCAATGAAAAACAGAACATACCGTTATTTTGAGGGTACACCTCTTTATCCTTTCGGGTACGGTCTGACTTACGGCAACTGCGTTGCAACAGATATTAATGTCAGCGTTGTTGATAACAACGGTTTTGACGGTGCAGAAGTTACTGTAAAAGTTAAAAATATCGGTAATGTTGCAACAGAAGATGTAATTCAGGTTTATATCAAGGATGAAGACAGTGCATTTGCAGTGAGAAATCACAGCCTTTGTGCATTCGGCAGAGTAAGTCTTGCAGCAGGTGAAGAAAAGGAAGTCACCCTTAAAATCGAAAAGAGAGAATTTACTTCCGTTGACGAAGACGGCAACCGAGACATCTTTGCAAAGAATTTCACGGTATTTGCAGGTTTCAGTCAGCCCGATGCAAGAAGCGAAGAACTTACGGGAAATAAGTGTGTGAAAACGTCTGTTACAATCTAAGAAATAATATAAGAACCTCCGATTTATGATATGCACCCCAAAAGTTAGACACTTTTGGAGGTGCATATTTTTATGGCAAAGAAAGGAACAAAACAAAAAAGGTACTCGACAGAATTCAAAATAGGTGTTATAGTTGATATGCGCGAGAACCACATGAGTTATAGTG
>JAFXLD010000018.1 GCA_017531385.1 Clostridia bacterium | reverse complement strand
TAGCAGCGTCCTTGCCGAGACCGTTAAGGATAACACGGAGGGGCTGAACTCTTACCTTGTTTGCGTTAAGAGCGATTTTGATAGCGCCTTCAGCAGCAGCGAAGCTTTCGTGACCTGCAAGGAAGCAGAAGCATTCTGTTTCTTCTGAAAGGAGCATTTTGCCGAGGTTACCGTGGCCGAGACCAACCTGACGGTTGTCAGCAACTGAACCGGGGATACAGAAAGCCTGAAGACCTTCACCGATTGCAGCAGCAGCGTCAGCAGCCTTTGTGCAGCCCTTCTTGAGAGCGATAGCACAACCTACTGTGTATGCCCAAACAGCGTTTTCAAAGCAGATGGGCTGAGTTTCTCTTACGATTTTATCGCAGTCGATACCCTTTGCAAGAGTGATTTCCTTACACTCTTCGATGGAATTGATTCCGTATTCTTTAAGAACAGAGAGAATTTTAGCTTCTCTTCTTTCGTAGTTTTCAAATAATGCCATGTCCGTGTACCTCCTTATTCCTTACGGGGATCGATGTACTTAGCAGCATCAGCGAATCTGCCGTAAGTTCCCATAGCCTTGTTGTAAGCTGTTGTGGGATCATCGCCCTTCTTGATGAAGTCTGTCATCTTGCCGAGAGAAACGAACTCGTAACCGATAACCTGGTCATTTTCGTCAAGAGCCATTCTTGTAACATAGCCTTCTGCCATTTCAAGGTAACGAACGCCCTTAGCGTTTGTGCCGTACATTGTACCTACCTGTGAACGCAGACCTTTACCGAGGTCTTCAAGACCTGCACCAACTGTAAGACCGTCTTCTGAGAAAGCAGACTGTGTTCTGCCGTAAACGATCTGAAGGAAGAGCTCACGCATAGCTGTGTTGATAGCGTCACAAACAAGGTCTGTGTTGAGAGCTTCGAGAATTGTCTTGCCGGGGAGGATTTCACTTGCCATAGCTGCTGAGTGAGTCATACCTGAGCAGCCGATTGTTTCAACAAGAGCTTCTTCGATGATGCCTTCCTTAACATTGAGAGAAAGCTTGCAAGCACCCTGCTGAGGAGCACACCAGCCGATACCGTGTGTGAAACCTGAAATGTCCTTTACGTCATAAGCCTTAACCCATTTGCCTTCTTCGGGGATGGGTGCGGGACCGTGGTTGGGTCCTTTGTTGACTTTGCACATTTCTAATACTTCGTGTGAATAAGTCATTTTGATTATCTCCTTTCGGTTTAAACATCCGATAAAAATTATCACTTTGTTATTATACAAAAAAAATTTTAGAATATCAATAGCAAAAATATAAATATCGGTGTTTACAAATGAAAAAATTTGTGTTAATATGTATAAGTAATAAATTAGATAGGAGAATATTAATCATGAAAAAGATTATCTCTGCAATTTGTGCAGTTGTTCTTTTGATTTCATCTGTATCTGTTTCTGCATTTGCATTGACAAAAGAAGATGCTGATGCGGGAATTGCTGCGAAGAAAGAATTGTTTGAAAGCGTTTTTGACAGAAATATTACAGCCGGTGATGCAAGAGATGTTTTGCTGACATCTGCAGGTCTGGCTTCACAGAATGAAAACAGCAAGTTTTATGATATTGACGGTGACGGAAAAATCACTGCAATCGATGCAAGAATTTATTTGCGAATCGCAGCAAAGCTTGATAATATCAATAATTATTATAATGATGTGAAATATGATTATTTCCTTGCAATCATAAACAGTGTAAAACCCTCCGGTTACAGATTCTATGAAGCAGTAGCAGAAGAGATTGAGAAGGTCAGTTATACCGATTATAATGATGTTGTCGGTCAGATGAACAGACAGTTGGATCTTTATTCATCATATGAACCGGATATGGAGGGGTATGATTTTGCTGCGGAACTCAAGGCTTCTGAGGGCGATAAATCAACCAGTTACTGGATGGCAAACACACAGATCATAACTGAAAACAATTATCCCGTAAAAACAAATGAACTCGCTTGTGTTGCAACACTTGACGATATTGAAAAAATTGAATATAAAACAAATCAGTCTTTTACTTTTGACAGACAAAGAAAGCAAGTCGGTTCTGATTCATATAAAACAATATACGAAGAAACTGTAACAGGTCTTGATTCTATAACTGTTTATATCAAGCCTGAGAGCGTTTCTCTTGCAGGTAATACCAACGGTATTTTTGATAATCTGAAGACAGGCAAGGCTTTTGATATCCTCAGTGAAGAAGATCTTGAAGAATTACTTGCTTCGAATTCATCTATCGGCAGTATTGACGGTATGGAAGATCTTGGCACATGTGAAATAAAAATAACACCTAAAAATCTGCAGTATAAAAACTGCTATATCACGGTTTATTTCAATCCCGAAACAGGAGTGCCCATGGCATCGGTTCATAATCTGCATTATATTATGAGCATGAATATGAATATGAATATTGATATTTCTGCAAAAAGTCTTGCAGGTGACAGCGTTGCGTTACAGGCATTGATAACATTGCTTACACTTCAGAACGGCGGTAAGCTTCTGAAAGTAAACGGTTCTATGGACATTGCAAATGAAATGAATACAAAGACAATCACATACTTCACAAGCAACAATTCAGCTCATGTTCCATACTAAGAATAATGAAGAAAGAACCTCGCAGATGCGAGGTTCTTTTGCTTTACAGGAAACTGCGTTTCCATAAAGCAAAAAATATTATATGTCCCGCCGATTTGCCCTACGGGCACGGCGATGGACTAACCGAAAACGGTCACCGCAGGTGTACGGCGACCGTTTTCTTGCATTATTTCAGCATTTTACTTTTCATGAATACAATCATCGCCGTGAGTGAAATTACCAGTGCACCAACCACAACAATGAGGAATCCCAACGGATTTTCCGCAAAGGGAAGATTCAGATTCATTCCGAATGCGCTGAATATCAAAGTGGGGATTGAAAGCACGATGGTGATAACGGAAAGCACTTTCATTACGATGTTCAGGTTGTTTGAAATAACCGATGCGAAAGCATCCATCGTTCCGCTTAAAATGCCCGAGTAGATGTTTGCCATTTCGATAGCCTGTTTGTTTTCAACGATAACATCTTCAAGCAGGTCAATATCTTCGGGATATTTTTTGATGATTTCAAGACGGAGCATTTTTTCGAGTATTGCTTCGTTTGAACGCAGAGCTGTTGTGAAGTAAACAAGGGACTTCTCAAGCTTCAGAAGTTCAATCAGCTCTTTGTTACGCTGAGATTTGTGAAGCTCATTTTCAACATTTTCACTTTTTCTGTCGATGTGACGGAGATATGTCAGGAAAAGTGAAGAAGTTTTGTAAAGTATCTGCAGAATGAAACGGGATTTCATATTGCTGTAAAAATCCTTTACCTTGCCGTTTGAAAACTGCTTGAGAATGGGAGTATCCTCACTGCAGACCGTTATAACGGCGTCGTCTACAACAATGATTGAAAGGGGAATTGTGCTGTAAAGCTCAGTTTCGATTTCAGTTTCTATTGTGGGGATATTTACAAGGATCATTGTGTAGTTGTCTTCAAGCTCGATACGTGAACGCTCATCGGCGTCGAGTGCAGCTTTAAGAGCATCGATATCGAGGTTGTATTTGTTGGAAATACGGTTGATTTCCGATTCTGTGGGGTCAACAAGATTGACCCAGCAACCGGGCTCCGGTCCTGTTAATTCTTCAAGGTAATTATTCCTTGTGATATAACAGTTTGTCATTATTATCAAATCCTTTCACAGCCGAACAAAACAAAGCCGTGAAAAGAGAAAAAGTTCAAGGTTTTGTTTTATTCAGCGATTCTTCGTTTTGGGGGTATACCGGTTTCCGGACACGCGTCAGGAACCATTAAGAATCACATCCTTTTTTGTTCAAAAATAAGAGCACAGAAACACTCTTTTATTATTTTATAACTTTAGATTTGATTTGTCAAGATTTTAAAATAAAACCAATAATGAAAAATGAAAATTAAACAGAAAATTTTTAATTTTGTTGAAAAGCATTTTTTTGTGTGCTATAATATAAAATGTTTTAGAATGAGCTGAGAGGCGACATGATATGATAAAAACAGGATTTGACAACGAAAAATATCTTAAAATGCAGTCCGAACATATACGGCAGCGTATTTCAAAATTCGGCGGTAAGCTTTACCTTGAGTTCGGCGGTAAGCTTTACGATGATTTTCATGCTTCAAGAGTTCTGCCCGGATTCAAGCCCGACAGTAAGCTCCGTATGCTTCTGCAGATGAAAGATCAGGTGGAAATAGTTATAGCCATCAATGCTGCACATATTGAAAAGAATAAGCTTCGCAGTGACCTTGGTATCACATACGATATTGACACACTTCGCATTATTGATATATTCAGAAGCATCGGTCTTTATGTGGGTAGTGTTGTTATGACCTGCTATGCTAATCAGCCGCAGGCAAAAGCATTCAAGAAAAGACTTGAAGGGCTCGGCATAAAGGTGTACAAGCATTATGCTATTGAAGGTTATCCGTCAAATGTTTCAAAGGTCGTAAGCGATGAAGGCTACGGAATGAATGAATATATAGAAACCACCCGTGAACTGGTTGTTGTGACTGCTCCGGGACCCGGCAGCGGAAAAATGGCAACCTGTCTTTCTCAGCTTTATCACGAGCATAAAAGGGGAGTGGAAGCAGGCTATGCGAAGTTTGAAACTTTCCCGATATGGAATCTGTCACTCAATCACCCCGTGAATCTTGCTTATGAAGCGGCAACTGCCGATCTTAACGATGTTAACATGATTGACCCGTTCCATCTTGATGCTTACGGTGAAACAACAGTCAATTATAACCGTGATGTGGAGATTTTCCCTGTTGTCAAGGCTATGCTTGAAACAATCTACGGTGAGTGTCCCTATAAATCACCCACAGACATGGGTGTCAATATGGCAGGAAACTGTATTTTTGATGATGATGCGGTCAACAAAGCTTCCAGCGATGAAATAATCCGCCGTTATTATACAGCACTCTGTGACCAGAGAAAAGGCAAAACTGCCGATGATACCGTTTACAAGCTTGAGCTTCTCATGAAAAAAGCAGGTGTTACACCAAACGAAAGAAAAGTTATTTCACCTGCACTTCAGAAAGCAGAGCTTACAGGACTTCCTGCAGCTGCAATAGAGCTCAATGACGGCAGAATCCTGACAGGCAAGACATCGGAATTGCTCGGTTCTTCCTCTGCACTTCTTCTTAATGCACTCAAAGCTCTTGCAGGGCTTGACGATGAACTGCATCTGATTTCTCCCGAAACAATTCAGCCCATACAGCATCTTAAAGTTGACCACCTCGGTAACAGAAATCCGAGACTTCACACTGACGAAGTGCTTATTGCTCTTTCCATCTGTGCCGTTACAAATCCCGATGCGGAAAAGGCAATGGAACAGCTCGGAAACCTGAGAGGCTGTGAAGTTCATTCAACTGTAATGCTTTCACAGATTGATGAAAAAGTTTTCAAAAGACTGGGTGTAAATCTCACTTGTGAGCCAAATTATCATTCCAATTAAGGAATGTAAAAATAAAAGTAAAGGATGAAAAAATATGAAAAAGTTTCTGAAAGAATTTAAAGAGTTTGCTCTCAAAGGTAATGTGCTTGACCTTGCAATAGGTGTTATTATCGGTGCCGCTTTCAAGGATATTGTAACATCACTTACAGACAACTTTATTAATCCCATTCTTCAGCTTATCACTGCAGGCGACAAGATTGAAATGGCAGAAGTTGGTGTTTATGCGTCAAATTTCATTACCGCTGTTATCAACTTCATCATTATGGCATTTATCCTCTTTGTTATGGTTAAGGCTATCAACAAGATGATGTCTCTCGGCAAGAAAAAGGAAGAGCCTGCTGCTCCCACAACAAAGAAGTGCCCCTTCTGTATGAGTGAAATTGCTATTGAAGCAACACGTTGTCCTCATTGTACTTCTGAAATCCCTGAAGAAGAAAAGGAAGAGGCTGCCGTTTAATATGAAATCTGCTGTAAGTGCAAAGTTACAGCTCACGGCATCGATGCTCATTTTTAGCAGTATCGGAATATTTGTAAAATACATACCAATGCCCTCAAGCGTGATTGCATTCGCAAGAGGGCTTATAGGTATGATTTTTTTATTGCTTGTGGTGCTTGTAACAAAAAACAAACTTTCACTTAAAAATATAAAAAACAATCTGATTGTTCTTGCCCTTTCAGGTGCGGCAATAGGTTTTAACTGGATTTTTCTGTTTGAAGCATACAATTACACAACTGTGGCAACGGCAACGCTGACTTATTATCTTGCACCGTTTTTTGTTATGCTGGCTTCTCCGTTTTTTCTGAAAGAAAAACTTACATTAAAGCAGTTTATCTGCCTTATCGGTGCACTTCTGGGTATGGTTTTTGTTTCGGGAGTTGTAAAAAACGGCATCCCTGAAGCTGATGAAATCAAAGGCATACTTTTCGGTCTGGGTGCTGCATTGCTCTATGCAACGGTAATCGTTCTCAACAAAAAACTAAAAGAGATTTCGGCATATGAAAAAACAATAATGCAGTTGGGTACTGCCGCCGTTGTTGTGCTTCCTTACACCTTCCTCACAGAAGATATTTCGGCAATCACATTCACAACGCAGTCCGTAATACTGCTTTTTGTTGCAGGTATAATACATACGGGTATTGCTTATACTTTCTATTTTAACTCAATGAAAGATCTTAAAGCACAGACGGTTGCAATCTTCAGTTATATTGACCCTGCAGTTGCAATTCTTCTTTCCGCTTTTGTGCTCAAAGAGGAAATGGACATTTACGGCATTATCGGTGCTGTGCTTATCCTCGGAAGTGCATTTATAAGCGAAATAAATTTCAAAAAAGTAAAAGAGTAAAGTAAAAACCACGCATCTGCGTGGTTTTTTTTGTTAGTTCATTTCAATACATAATAGAAATCATATTCCGTCCCGTCATGTCCTATGAGTTTTTCGTTTGACGGTATAAAACTCAAATTTTCAAGAGCTTTTATTCTCTCACTTGCATCTGGTATTGCTTTTGTTGCTATCTTATCGCAATGAAATAAATCGTATGTATGCGGAATAATCAGTGATAAAATTTTTTCAATTTCTACCTGTGTTTCATAATCACTACGCAAGTCCAATCGCAACAAACCGCAATTTGTGAAATAATCATTGGCTTTTCTGTGAAATAATTCAATGGTGCCGATTGCTTCGTTATTTTGCTTATCAATAACAGCCCAACGAACAAAACCTTTTCTGCCGTATTCCCAAAACCAATATTCAATAGCCTCTTGCATTCGTTTTTCTGTTGTGTAATAGAAATCATCGCCACCACAATTATCACTGTTAAAAAACAGAACAGCTTTTTTGTCTGAATAAACTTTCAACAAATCAGAACAATCATCAACTGTAACATATCTCAAAAGATATTTATCATTCTCGAATTGGGGACATTTTTTATATACATCTTGCATTTGTACGACTCCTTTTCTTTTGTTTGAATTAATCATACCAAACAAATGTTTATTTGTCAATATATTATCGCACAAATGTTTGTTTTTTTATTCTGTAATAAATATCATCCCTGCTGTGGGGACTGTGATTTCCTCAATATCTGCTGAAAGTGTCCCCGTTGAAACTTCCTCTCCCATGCAATTTACAACCTTGTAATTCTTGTCTTTTACACCTTTAATGATAAGAGAATTATACATTGAAGCATTGACTGCAACTGTAACATTTGTTTTTATATTGACGACAGGATTTGTGTAAGACGTGATTACACTTTTGTCGCCGAGTGTACTGCAGGCAGAGCTGTAATTGCATTCGGGGTTTTCTGCCGTAAGCTTGCCGTCAAGAAGTACATCTTTCCATTCTTTCCAGAATGAAATGTAGTATTTCAGCATTTTATAATGATCTTCCGGGAGCTTATCCACACGGACGGAAACCTGAGGTACACCGTAAAGAATACTTGCAAACTGGAGTGCTGCATTTTCCGCAGTATCGTTCATATTCCACATTATCATGTCTGAATGAACTGCAGTTTTGCCCGATGTCATGCGAAGATTGATAATACCGATTCTGTTTTTGAGCACATCGCAGGGACAGTCACCGACACGGAGCATATTACCGTATTTTCTGATTGACGGACCCACATAGGACTGACGGAATTCTATGAGTATATCGGGATTTATCGCAGTGAGTGTAGCTCTGACTTCGGACATAAGTGCATGAATTGCATCTTCAAGTGACTGATAATCACGCCTTGCATCATACTCGAGGGACTTGCCTTTAAGGAAGAAAGAGTCGATGAAATCAAGCTTCAGACCGTCGAGTTTCCAATCTGTAACGGCATTTTTATAGATTCCCACAAGATATTCACGCACTTTTTTGTATCTCGGATCAAGACCGAAAAAGTCTGTATCGTTACCCGAGCCTTCAAGGAACATATCCTTGAATTCTTCGTATTTTGAAGTGTATCTGCCCATGAACGGAACAGAGTACCAGAGCATAACCTTCATATCAATTTTATGTAATTCTTCAACGAGTTCAGCCATATCGCCCATTTTTTTCGGTGCTACGAGCCAGTCACCGCAGTAAGCATAACCACGATTGTTATCGTCCGTCTGCCAGCCGTCGTCTATGATAACTGTTTCAAGTCCCAGCACTTTTGATGCTTTGCATTCCTTGATGATTTCATCTTTATCAAGCATCTGATGGAAGCTGTACCAGAGCGAATCCATAGGCATTTTTGCCGCATCGGGCACATTTGCACTCTTGTAACCGCAATCATGTTCCCACCAGTCGGATGTCTCATAAATGCTGTCGTAATAGGGAATTGAACGCATATCAAATCTTACAACAGCTGTGTAATTGTCAGTGGGAGATGTGGGACGGGTGAAAAATTCAATTTCACAGGCAAATGTTGCATCTTCTTCACGAAGACCTGTTTTTATGCTGATGGGTGTATCAACATCTGAAACAGCAATACACAGCTTGTTTGTACCGTTTTTGGAAATGAGTGATTGAATCGGCATCCATGAAGCAAGACGGGACTGCACTTTAAGCTGTCCCCATTCAAAAGCCAGACCGTGAATATCGAGAAGTGACGGATTCCATGTTGAATGAACATCGCTTGCGCTGAAATTCCATGTGATGCTGAATTTTTCGGGAATTTCGGGTGCCGGCAGAGCCATATTGACGGTGAGATAAAGAATGTCACCGTTTCTGTTTTCAGTCAGTTTT
The DNA here is from genome assembly GCA_017531385.1 of Clostridia bacterium. Classification (GTDB taxonomy): domain Bacteria; phylum Bacillota; class Clostridia; order Oscillospirales; family Acutalibacteraceae; genus UBA1081. The sequence goes on along the minus strand of JAFXLD010000018.1, from coordinate 4,648 downwards.
ATATCGGCGTTTTTATTCCCGCCTGAAATTTTGAAGTTCATATTGTTCACCTTTGCAAAATTAGTTTTTTTCTTTATAAAGTATCAACTCAGAGGAAAGGGCAGTCGGAATTCTGATATTGATTCCGTGTGTCATAAGCTGTCTGCCGCTGACTTCAAAGTCTTCTCCTGAATTGTCAAGAGTTACAATATATGTTTTGCTGACATCAATACCTTTCGGGAAAACGGTAAAGACATCTGTTTTGGGATTTACAAGAGTAAATACCGTGATTGCACCTTTTGTTTTGTCCGATGATGAAATTTCAAGACAGGACCAGCCGTTTCTGTGAGTTTCAACCGTATCAGGTGTGTGATGATAAATTTTTGATGTTGGCAGAAAATCTCTTATGAAATTCTTGTAAATATCAACGCTGTGCTTTATGAATTCCATCTGCAAGGGATTGTTTTCACAGCCGAAAGGTGTGACCGTGTTAAGGCTCATGTGACCGAGCATGGTGTTTCTCATGTGTAAATCAAGAGAGCCCTGGTCGTGACAGCCCATACCTGCAAAAAGCCTGTCAACCTTTTCGGGAGGAAGTGCAAGAGTCATGCCGTTTGTAATCATAACGGAGTAGGGTGACCTCTGATTGTCACTTACCCATGTGTGGCTGAAATATTTCATTATTCCGAGGTCAGTTCTGCCACCGCCACCTGCACAGTTTTCAAAAATCACATGGGGAAAACGCTTTTTGAGATTATCGTACATTTTGTAAATTGCATCAAAACGGCGCAGTGACAGACATTCGCCCGTGTCGCTTATGCCGTAATAGCTTCTGTATGAACCGTTGTTGTCAACACGGAGCATATCCATATTGTATTCTTCAATCATCCGTGCGAGTTCATCTTCGCACCATTTCAGAGCTTCGGGATTTGTCATGTCAACGAGCGAGTCTGCAGGTTTGCCGTAAATATCCTTGGCAAACCATTCGGGATGAGCATTTTTCATCTTTGAACGCCAGCCGATGTTTTCAATGTCTGCCCAAAGACAGAATTTCATGCCAAGTTCGTGGCAGTAATCCGATATTTCTTTTATACCTTTCGGATAACGGTCGGGATGAGGATAATTATCACCGCAGTATTCGCCCCATCTTGTCTGTTCATCGGGAGGACAGTACCAGCCTGCATCCACAAGGAAAACTTCGGCGCCCATTTCAGCCGCATGACGCATATATTCTTTTGTGCATTCCACTGACATATCATGCTCTGCACCCATGCCGAACCCCACAAGAAGCGAAGTTTCGGGGAGAATTTTTCTTGTGTGTGCGTGCATTTCATTGACTGCTTCGTCAAGACCTCCCATGATGGCACCCATGTGAACTTCGGGTGTTCTGAAATTTTCAAATGGTTTTATAACAGTCAGAGGATTGTATGATGTTATTTCAGCTTTAAGAGAAATATATGTATCATCGTCTTCTCGGTGTGCATTGTAATCCACGGAATAACGGCAACCACCGCTGTATGCTATCTGTGAAAAGAACATCATACCTGTTATGTTGTTTTTCAGAAAAATCAGGGGATGACGGAATCTGTCCCTGCCGAAACGGGTGTCAATTGTGAGTGTGTCGGGAGTGACCTTGCGCCATGTGAATTGTCCTTCCTTTGCCCAGTGTGTATTCTCGAAATAGCCCAATGAATAAAAATCATCAATATTATTGTCGTATATAAAACGGTTTTTCTGCATATTTTCAAGACCGCCCGAAAGAAGCTCAAGACGGCTTAAATTTATGCTGTTTTCCGAGAGATTTTCAATTTCAAACCATCTTGTGAACATCTGAGTGCCGTCGATAACGGTATGAATCTTTATTCTGACGGGTTTCAGCTCACTTTCAAGAGTGAGTATGCTCTCTGCTTTGTTTTCGTCTTCTTCAATGCTGAAATCAACGAATTTCAGACGGAAATCAACACTCTGACCGTCAAGCTCAATGCCGAATGATGAAGGCTCCTGCCAGTGATGTGAATCAAGCCTTGTGGGAATATTCTGAAGCGTGTCGAGGGGATAACCCGATGCGTTGTAGCCCGACGGAACAAGCATACCGTCAGTGAATCTCTCTTCGTACACAAGAAGTCCGCTTCTGTAGCTGAAAATATGTGCATCCGTGTGTTTGTAATCAATTTTAAAATAAGTTTTGCTCATATCAGTCACCGTTTATTTCACTGAACATTATTTTTACCATTTTTGTGCTGTTAAGGCAGATGCCCGAGTTGTTGCTATGATAATATGCAACAAGAAAACCGTCTTTGCACTCAATAATTGCAGGGTAGCAGTAGCCGTTATCATAATCATCCTCAATGAAGTAAGTTTTTTCTTTTGTAAAGATTCTGCCCTTGTCGGAGCTTACGGCACACACATAAGGCGTTCTGCCCCATGTGAGTTCATCGTTGGAAAGAAGATGATTGGGAATGGGATTGAAAACCGCAACAGTGAATTTCCCCACATCTTTAATCAGCATCGGAGCCAGAGGAGAAGAGAAAAAGTGATTCGGCTCGGGTGAAGTCCATGTTTCGCCGTCATCTTCCGAAAAACATTCAAACTGACACCCCAGACCTGTTCTGATATAGCACCACAGTCTGCCGTCGGGAAGCTGATAAAGCCCCGGCTCCTGATAGCCGTCATCGTCCGTATCATAAGGGAATGTGAACTCGGTTCCGGTCTTTCGCCATGTGTATCCGTCATCATCGGAAACAAAGAAACAGAGCACACCCGGTGCAAATTCGGGGTTTATATAGATACTGTGTCTTGCCATGGGCAGAATAATTCTTCCCGATGCTGTTCTGAATGCACGGTCATTGTTGATAACATAATAATCCTGCCTGTCAAGTGATTGCATACAGTCAACAGGTTCAGACCATGTTTTTCCTTCATCAGATGAACGGATAAGCAGAATTTTGTCTGTTCCGTCAGGGTTTTTATGTATGTAAAACGCACCGATGTCATCATTTTTCATTCTCAAAAATGAAAGGCTCATAACATTTTTGCAGTTGTCGGGTTTTTCGATGATAACGCGCTTGTCTGTCCAGGTTTCACCCTCATCAGAAGATGTGAGACAAACAATTCTTGCTGTTGCATCATCTTCCCAGTCATCACCGAAATACTCCGTGTAACCGAACATGATTGCGCCGTTTTTCAGTCTTATGAAAGCACCTTCACCGTTACGGAGATTATTTTCCTTTGCTTCAATAAACAAGACTTCTCTGCCGATTTTTTTCATGGATCTGACCTCCGTTTCTCATATAAAATAATTATATCATATTAAAAATAATAATACAATAAAGAAAATCGGCGTCTCAGAGCAGAGACACCGATTTGTTGTTAATAATGGAAGTATTTATAGAAATTCGGGTATGAATTCAGGAACTGCTGTAAATTGGTTCTTGTTTTTGAGCCGGGGTCATTGATTGTGAAGCCTGATGCTGTGAGAGTGCCGCCACCTGTGTAGCCTGTAATCACAACCCAGTGCTGACCGCCGTAGGAATTTTTTGCACCCAGAAGAACGGGTCTGCCCTGTTTCAGTAATTCATAAATCCGTGCAAGATACCCCGAACTGTTTGTTGTCACGGTGTAATCAGCCGGCCAGTAAACACTTCCCGAAGATGTATAGCTGAGCTTCTTTGACATCGCATCGGGATAAATTGCCGTGCCTGTGCGATAAGACTGCATCATTGCAATTCCTGTTGTTGCACAGCCGATATCGGCTATGGTTCTTCCCGATTTCCCGATTATTACATTCGCCCATCTGCTGTCGGTCTGCTTGTAGCTCGGAACTTTCAGTGAAACAGCAGAAAATGCAGAACTGCTGATTTGTGATGTAAGATACTGAGCGCTTACATATCCGATTTTTGTCCCGTGATAAAGAATCCGTTTCCATGAGCCTGAAGAAGACAGCACAATAACGATTTCGCCCTTTGACAGACTGCCGGTTTTTGCATAAGCAGTGGAGGGTCCGCTTCTGATATTCAGACTGCCCGACTGAGTATTTACAGCCATCGGACTGCCCGAAAGCTCGGCAATATAATCTGCATGGCAGTAGCCGTATCTGCCCTTTGCGTATTCGACACGCCACCATGAGCCTGTTTTTGATATGAGTGTCACAAAGCTGTTTTTTTCAAGCGATGTAACAACTGCAGAATTGGTTGAATTACTGCTTCTGACATTGAGTTTTCCGCTTGAAACGGCAACAGCTCCGGCTCCTGATGAAGAAGTCGCAGCTTGCGATTTCATTGGCAGAAAAACCATTCCCGTCAGAATGATTGCCATGATTAATGATAGTATTTTTTTCATGATTCACCTCGTTTTTTACCGCGGTTTCTGGCATATATGCGAGGCTATTATATCATAAATCAGGGTAAAAAAGAATACTCCAAATGTTGCATAAACAATAATTTATCGGGCTGTGCCCGCCAATAGTGAGGAGTGAGAAGTGAGAAGTGAGGAGTTTATGAAGGGGCTTTGCCCCTTACTCCTTTTCTATAATTCAAGCCCGTAGGGCTTCCGATAATTGCGAATTGAGCATGATAGATTGTCAAGTTAAGTGCAACACTTTAATAATTCAAGAGTAAGAATCTCAGCAGGAGATTTAAAACCAAATCGTTTTCTTGGTCTGTTATTGATT
>JAFXLD010000017.1 GCA_017531385.1 Clostridia bacterium | reverse complement strand
GTGAGTTCGTTTGTACCTGTGGTGATTGTCACACTGTCTGCACTTGCGCTGTCAAATGTGTAACCTGTGAAGTCCTTTTTAAGACTTTCAGCTGTGATTACATCACCGAACACCTGTGAAATCTTTGTTTCTGTTTCAAGTGTTTCGTTTGTGTTTTTGTCAACGTAATTGACTGTAAGCTCAAGGTCGCTTCTCTTTTCCCACTTTGCAAAAACAAGTGTGTCTTCATGGACTGCAGCATCAACCTTTGTTACTTCATTTCCGTCTGTGCAATCTTCATCCGAATACCAGCCGCCGAAAACATAACCGTCACGGACAGGTGTGTAATCAAGAACAGATTCATAACTCCAGATGTGACCTGAGAAAACTGTTTCTCTGTCGCTGTCATCATCGGCAGTGTTCAGATCATAAATGATATTGTACCACATCGGGATAATTGTGACTTTCAGAGTATCTGTGGGAGCATCGTTAAGAGGACTGTAACGTGCGGGGTCACCATATCTTACGATTACGGGCCAGGAAGCAACATCAGTGCCGTCAATCTTTGTCAGATTTGCCTGATAGTCATAAAGCTTGCCGTTTAACACTTCCTGCCATACCTCATAACCGTATACACCGTCATTGTAGCCGTCGCTGTTCATGCCCACAGGTATACCGTAAGGATAAACCTCATGCTGAGTGATGATTCTCATTTCGTTATCGGTACCTGTTTCTTTGCCCATGTACTCAACAAGAGTATTTTCTGGACGGAAACCTTCTCCGATTCTTGAAGCATCAACTTCAACGGGCTGGAAATATAATTCGGGTTCAAAGTGAAGGAATGTATTTACAAAAGTTCTGTTTCTGCTTGTTTCGGGATAAACGGCTGTGTAATCATCTGCATTATAGTCATCGTGAATATCGTCGTTGCCGTTTATAACAGTGGTAGAGTTCTGATATAAAGCATCATAGTTAAGAATATACACATCAATACGGTATGTCTTATCGGGATCAAGACCTTTAAACATATAGGAAACAGGTGCGCTGAAATGCTCATCCGGAGTCCAATTTATTTCTACAACTTTACCGTCAATGTTATATGTACCGTCTGGAGTGATTTCTTCAAGCTCAATAAGAGCGTGGGTTGCACGGTCCATATTATCTACAATGTACTGATTTCCGTTACTGTCGGTGTAATAGCCGTCAACAATAAGAGTACCTGTAAGTACACGGTCCCACTTTGCATAAAGAGTGATGTCTTCCACAAGAAGAACGCCTTCAGTTGCGGGATTTGTACATTCTTTATCGAGATACCAGCCCAGGAAATTGTGTTCTTCCATAACAGGCTGATAAGCGTCAAATTCGGGAACATAATACTGACCTGTTACTGTCTGTGCATCGTTGCCGTTTACTTTACCGCCCTGAGCATCAAAAGTCACGTTGTACTTTTCAACTGTGATAACAGCATCAAGAGTACCTGTCTGTGAATAGGTTGCAGCATCGTAATATGCACCGTTGAGGATTGTGCCGAAAATCTTACCGTCTGCGATATCGCCCATGGTACCTGTAAAGTTGCCGTCAGAATATGTTACGGTAGTGCCGTTCAGGTTCTTTTCGGGAACAGTTATTGTTGCATCATCGTAAACATAAGCGTAGATAACAGCACGGTAGCCGTAGGGTGTTGCATCCTTGGGATTGTATTTCCATACGGGATAAGAACCACTGCCTTCTCCTGTTGTCTTGTCAATATCAACACGTACACCGGGTTTGTTACCTTCCTGCTGTGTGATGATATTCCACTGATTGTCTTTTTCTGACCAGGCTTTGACCTTAATAATTACGGCTTCGGGATAAAGTTCTGTGGGAACATCATCTGCCATTTTTACGCTGAACTCAAGGTCAAAGTCATCGGGGTTATATGTAAGAGGAATGTTGATTGTCCAGTTGCCGTTTTCATCCTTAATTTTTTCAATCACACCCACATCATAGCCTGATTTACTTACTGCTACACCGAAAGTTGAACTTTCAAGCAAACCTGTGTAGGTTGCATCATTTGCAACGTACTTTGTGAATACAGACTGATCAGTGTGCTCACTGCAGTATGTGGGAATGCGGTTATATGCCTTGGAATTGCCGTTTTCATCGGTAACACCTGAAGCTGAGAATATTAATTTATCGCCTGTCTCAAGATATGCATCTGAGCCTTTTTTCCTTTCAAGGAAGTTTACTACTAGATTATCCTTGTCTATACTCTGATCGTGACCGCCGTCAGCCTGATGGTCGATAGTCACATTGATTGTAACATTTACTTCCTTTTCCCACTGTGCTGTAAGAGTGATGGGTGAAGAGATGCTCTGTGTTACTGTTGCATCGGGAGAATATGTGTTTTCACCGTATTTCCAGCCTGCGAAAACATAACCGTCACGCACGGGGATATTTTTTGTTGCATTTACAGCAGTTGCACTTGAAAAGATTTCTTTGCCGGGGTCTTCATTTGTTTTGAATGCACCGCCGTTTGTATCGTAAGTCACGCTGTAGTGATGAAGATGAAGATCACCGTTTGCGTGTTCAATAACAAGCTTATATTCTCTTGCAAGATGATATTCGGGACCGTCATCATGCCAGGGGTAATAGATGCCGTTTTCAACGGTTGCGGTATATGTACCTGTGGCGCTGTGAGTGAGAGCGATGAAGTTTGCATCTTCAAGTTCTGCATCTTCGCTTTTTTCAAGAAGATAAAGCTCAACATCTTCGCCGTGAATTTCACCGATATCTGTCAGTGCCCCGTCAAGGTGAGTATAAACAGAAGCGAGATAAACAGGCTTTGTTGTATCGTAAACATAAGCATAAGCATACTTTGTTTCATCGTTTTTATCTATGTATTCACCACGGACCTCTACTGTATAAGCAGTATTGGGTGTAAGTCCCGTAAAAATAATTGTGCCGTCTGCCTGCTTTACGCCTTCTTTACCGCCGATAAAGTAATCGCAACGGTCATCGAGATTGCCTGTAAGAGTCAGAGTTGTTGTGGTTGTTGCGGTTGTGGGCTTTTTAAATACAAAAACTGTTGTTATTGCATCACCGCTTGTTTCATTATGGAACTTACAGTTGCCTTTTGAGATATCCAGGTCAACCTGAGCATCACCGTTTTTGTCGGTGCTTGTGCCTGCATTTGTACCTGTTATGTAGTAATCGCCGTTTTCTTTTGTCAGCTTGATGTGGTCAGAACCGCTGGTGATCTTACCGTTTTCAACAAAGCTTTCAACACAGGTGATATGAACAACCGCACTTTCACCCAGAAGGTCTTTTACGTTACGCTTGTCACCTTCAAAAAGACCGAGAACAACATTGTCCATATCTGCATCAAGGCTGTATGCAACAAAACCTTTTCTGTTATTGTTTGTTCCGGTGCCTGTATGAGAGTCTGAACAAAGCACATTTCCTTTTGCATCAAGAACTTCAACGGTAACAGTACCCTGAAGAGAAGTTCTGCCTATATTCGCACCGTAAACTGCTGCCCAGGCATAGCCCTTTCCTGTGAAAGAGTCTTTATAGCTTCTGCCTGACATGTTTGCAGATGAAGAAACTTTACTGTTATAAATCTCAACTTCACCGTCAGTGTTATTGATGGAGTACATATTGTGGGAGTTGTACACATACAGATATGTGCCCAGAGTATTTGTCCACTTGTATGTAAGCTCCTGCACGTTTCCGTCATAACCTTCCACGTGTGCTTCCAGAAGTTCACTGGAACGGAGATCTGTCTGTGCTCCACGCATAAAGCTGACAATCTGAACTGTCGGCGTTTCGTCTGCAGCCTGTGCAAAAAGAGACACAGGTGCTATGCCGCAAAGCATTACAACAGTCAGAAGCACTGACAAGAATTTTTTCATTGTAGTCTTCATATTATCTTCTCCTTTTTTATTTATATATATTATTGTCTAATATACAAATATAGCACTCATTTATGAACAAACTGTTACAATTTTATATTTTTTTCATGAACAAAAAAAATTGTTTTTTCACATTTCTGGTATTCAAAAAAACAAAAAAATGCACCTGTCTGTTAAAAAGGTACATTTTATTCCTCCATAAAAACATTTTCCCTGTCTTTCTGAGCTTATTATACACATATATACCCCATAAATCGGACTGAATACCCGATTTGTCACAGTTAATCGGGACTGCAAGAGCCAATGAAAACTAATCTCTGCAATAAAAAAAGAAGATTACCTTACGAAATCTTAAGATTCAGCACATTGAAAAAACTGTTATAAAACTGTATAATATAATCAGCTTCAGAAAGGCGGTGGGAATATGAGTGTAAAAATTATGCTCTGTGAGGATGATGTATATCTTCGTGAGGGACTTTGCGAGCTTCTTGAAAAAGAGGGATATGCTGTTGCCAGTGCAGGAAACTGCAATGACGGCAGAACACTTTTTCATAATGGAGCATATCAGCTTGTTATTCTTGATGTGATGCTTCCCGACGGGAACGGACTTGAACTTTGTACCGAAATCAGAAATCAAGGCAGTGATATCCCCATCTTATTCCTTACAGCCTGTGACGAGGAATTTCAGATTGTCAGAGGGCTTGATGCCGGTGCTGACGATTATGTAACAAAACCGTTCAGACTTCTTGAATTACTGTCACGAGTCAGGGCACTTCTCAGAAGAAGAAACGGTATTACTACATACAGCAACAATGATATCAGCGTTGATATCGGCACAATGAGTGTTAAGAAAAATGGCGAAAATGTTATTCTCACTCCCACGGAATTTCAGATTCTGACTGTTCTTATTCAGAACAACGGTATTATCGTGACACGAAACACTCTGCTTGAAAAAATATGGGATTGTGACGGAAACTTCATTGACGATAACACATTATCTGTCCATATCAGCAGATTGAGAGATAAAATCGGAGCTGACCACATCACAACTGTCCGTGGTACCGGTTACAGATGGGAGGAATAATATTGAATGAAAAAATTATTCCTATATTAATTGTTCTTCTTTGTGTTTTTGCGGTTCTCAGCATAGTTCTGATTGCACTTCACCTTGTTCAGAAAAAGAAAATCAGAAATCTCACCGAAAGCATAGATAAATTCATAAGAGATGATACTTTAACGGAGCTGAGCACAGCAGACGGTGACTTGGCTCATCTTCAGAGCAATATATGTGAGCTTGAAAACCGTATTATACAGGAAAGAGAGTACACAAAGCAGGAAGCCAAAAACAACACGGAATTTATTTCCGATATTTCGCATCAGTTAAAAACACCTCTTGCAGGTTTGCGATTATATTGTGAAATGGAGCATAACAGTTCACCAAGCAGTCACACAGAAAAGGAACTTGAGCTTATCAGTAAAATGGAAAAACTGATTTTCAATGTTCTGAAGCTTGAAAAAATCCGCAGTGATACATACACAATGAATTTTGAAAAGTATGAAACATCCGAAATTGTAACCGATATAAAAAAAGAATTTACACATCTGTTCCCGCAGAAAAATATTACTGTCAGAGGTTTCGGTGCTTTTCGCTGTGACAAGTCATGGCTTCGTGAAGCATTCGGAAATGTTATAAAAAATGCCTGTGAGCATACGGAATCTGACGGCACGGTTGATATTCTTATTGAAAAAGCCGAAAAGACTGTATCTGTTATTTTTGAGGACAATGGTGGCGGTGTGCCTGAAACTGAACTTCCGAAGCTTTTTGAAAGATTTCATCGCACATCGAATGCTTCACCCGACAGTGCAGGTATCGGTCTTGCAATTACAAAAGCCATTGTAGAAAAGCATCACGGTACTATTACGGCAGAAAACAGCGAAAAGGGACTTCGTGTTTCTATGTGCTTTCCTATAATTGATGCAAATTTAAAACTTTAAGTACACGATCGGGTACAGTTTTTCTGTGCCTGATTTGTTTTTCTTACGAAATCTTAAGATAAAATTCACCTAAATGAAAGATTTATGGTGTATTATAAAACCATAAACTAAAGGGAGTGTTTTTTATGACAATTCTTGAATGTAAAAATCTCACAAAAGAATATTTAAGCGGTGAAAATGTTGTAAAAGCCGTTGATGATGTGACCATAAGCTTTGAACAGGGCGAATTCTGTGCAATAACAGGTCCTTCGGGTTCTGGTAAATCAACATTTCTTCATGTTTTATCCTCTCTTGAAAACCCCACAAGCGGTGAAGTCCGTTACGGTGAAAAGCCTTTATTATCTTATAATGACAATCAGCTTTCAATTCTTCGCCGTCGCAGATTCGGTTTTGTTTTTCAGGCATATAATCTTGTTCAGGAGCTTACGGGATATGAAAATATTCTTCTTCCCATTATGCTTGACAACAAAAAGCCCGATGAGGAGTATCTGAACAAAGTTATTGACATACTCGGCATAGAGGACAGGCTTCATCATCTGCCGTCAGCACTTTCGGGTGGTCAGCAGCAGAGAATCGCTATTGCAAGAGCACTTGCAAACAGACCTTCCATTCTTTTTGCAGACGAGCCTACAGGTAATCTTGACGGAAAAAGCGGCAGAGAGGTTCTGTCACTTCTTAAATATGTAAGTAAGCAACTCGGCGTTACTCTTATTCTTGTAACACATGACCTTCATGTTGCAGAACAGGCAGAAAGAATCCTGACTATTGAAGACGGAAAAATTGTTAAGGACACCAAAAACGGGGTGATTTGAAATGAAAAAGAAACTGACAATCACCAATCTTGCCCTGGGTAATCTGAAGCAAAGAAAAAAGCAATATACAACCCTTATTATCGGTATAGTTCTTGCAATGTTCTTTTCAAGCAGTGTGCTTTTCTTTGTTTCATGCCTGATTTCGTCAAATGAAGAACATAACAAAAGAACAGTCGGTGATTTTTACGGATATTTTTACAGTCCTGAGGAATTTCTTGATGCAGAAAAAGGCAAAGAAGACGGTTATATTGAGCAGTTCGGCTATGCACATATTGTCGGCTACGCATATACCGACGAAGAAAATCAGGATAAGGGGACTCCGATAGCATGGCTTGATGAAGATGCTAAAGAGCTTTACCACCTGTATTTTACCGAGGGAAAATATCCCGAAAAAACGGGTGAAATCGCAATCGAAAAAGATGCGATAATAAGGCTTGGTTTTGAGCCTGCCTTGGGAGAAAAAATTACACTTTCCGTTCTGACACCTGACGGTTACGATTATTTACCCGATGCAGAAGAAAAAACATACACCATTACAGGTATTCTTTCAGATAAAAGAAAGAATATAGAGAGGACAAGGGGTGTGGACGGTGTTGCACCGATGGCTGCAGCCTTTGTATGTGAAAAAGAAGAAATCCCCGTTGGCGGGAAAGAGAATCTTGCTTTATATTTCAATCCCACAGAAGAATCAATGAAAGAAACAATTGATGTGGTTTTTCAGGGATTTGAAGATAAAATAAGTCCATACGATAAATATTTCAGAAAGGAAATATATGCAAAAATCGAAAAGGTAACAGGAATCAGTATAGAATATCGTAACAATGATTTTATGGAAGGAATAAGTACGTCAAACTATGAACGCAACGAGTCTGTTTTTAATTCATCTTTCCTTACAATTACGCTTACAGCTGTGCTTATGCTGGCTTCATGCATAGGTATCGTCAATGCATTCACAACAAATCTTCAGGAAAGAAGAAAACAGATAGGTTTGCTTCGTGCCGTGGGTACAACAAGAAGACAGATAATCAATATTTTCGGCAGAGAAGCATTTATTATTACTCTTATAACAGCTCCTGTCTGTGTTTTTGCTTCGTATTTCGGTGTAAAGCTTTTTGCAACTCTCATGGGTGACGCATTTATATTCCTGCCAAATATTTATGTGCTTTTAGGCTCAACGGCTGTCAGCGTTATCTGTGTTATGCTTGCGGCGATAATTCCGCTTATCAGTGCATCACGTACTTCACCGATGCAGGCTATAAGAAATATTGAGCTCAGCCGTAAAATGACCCGCAGAAAAATAAGACAGCAGAAAAATTTCAAAGTGCCGTCACTTCTTGCAAAGCGAAGTCTTAAATTTTATAAGGCAAAACAGGTCGGAGTCAGCATTATTCTGACATTGACTATTATTCTTACTTGTTTCGGTTTTTCATTATTAAAAGCTGAATTTCAGAACAGTGAATGGTACAGTTATAATACATCTGATTATGTTGTACGAAGAAGCGGCTATCCCGACAGCTCCGGTTATGTAAACATGCCTGAAATAGACAAAGGTATCACTCTGAATGAGGTTCAGGCTGTTAATGATTATCCTGTTTTTAAATCTGTTTACGGATATAAAGAGTGTATGTCGTATATTATCTGTGATGAGTATTCAGAATATATGAATCTTCTTCAGTATACATGGAATAACACCCGTTATCAGGAAACAAGCGTACCGAGCCGTACAATCATCACTGATGATTTAACTTCAGAAGAGCTTTTTGATATATGGTTTGACGGCGAAAGTGAATACTATAAAAAAATAAAACAGAATTCAGGAACCGAACAGGAAATGTTCCAACTGGATATACTGGCTTATGACCCTGAAATAATAGAGAACAATATAAATAAATTTGAAGTCATTGACGGAAAAATTGATATTGAAAAGCTCAATTCAGGCGAAGAAATTGTTTTAATGGCTTATGAAGATATAGGCTTTACCTGTGATTTCGGAAAAGACGGATATTTATCAACATACGGAGTATGGGAACTGACAAAAGAGAATCTCGAAAAGCTTGGCAATGAGGGCAGAAAGATATATGCAACTGCAACTCTTGATTATAATGTGGGTGATAAAATCAATCTGAGAACACTTTATTCATACAACACGGAATACAATTGGGAAGAATATGAAATACCTGAGAATATTACAGCTGTTGATAAAGAGGTAACTGTAGGTGCTATTATAAAAGCAATCAGAATCAGTGATAATCTTGATTTTTATTCAGATATGGGTATTTTTACAACTGTCAGCGGTATGTATGCACTAACAAACCATGAACATGGTTATGAAAAACTGTGCATTGACATTAAAGGAGAAAATGACGACGAAACAGACAAAGATGCTACGGATTATCTGACAACTGTTTTTTCGGGAAGTTATTTCAAGCCTATATCGGGTTATGCTGTTGATAAAGAAAGCCGCTCTATGGCACAGATTTTGCTTATTGCAATGCTATCGGTTGTTATATTACTCTTCTCAATCTGTGCAAGTATCGTAAACAATTCTCTGACAGCAAAAATCAGAGAAAGCAAAAAGGAAATCGGTACACTCAGAGCTGTTGGCGCATCAACAAAAGAGCTTACGGAATCCTATATCAGACAGCTTATTTCTATGTTTGTATGGGGTGGAAGTTTCGGCTTTGCGGGATATATTGTCGCACATTTTGCAATAAAAATTTACACAAAAGGACAGTCTGAACTTCCTTTTGAAATCTGGCAGTCGGCTGTATTGTTTGTGTTGCTTCTCGGTATCTGCAGTCTGAATCTTTATTTCAGTGTCAAAAAGCAAATGAAACACAGCATTGTTGAAAACATAAGGGAATTGTGATGATATGAAAAAATTACTATTATCTGTACTTTGTCTTATCTTTTTGCTCTTGCCGATAACCGTATCAGCAAATGAAAGTGTGTCTGAGCAAAGCAATTCACAACCGTTACTCATGGTAACAGATTTTTCTGTTGATACAGGCAGCATAACGGCAGGAAAAGTCAGCAAAATCGCTATAACACTTACAAATAAGCACAAGACAGAAGAAATCAAAAATATTAAAGTCACTTTTTCGGCTCCCGACGGAAGTGTTATCCCCACAAAGCTCGATTCCGTGCATATTGAGTCAATTGCTCCACAAAAAAGCTACACATGGAGCTTCAGCATCACCGCAGGTGAAAATGCCACATCGGGAAGTCACGCCGTTAATATCTCCATGCAGTACGAAACAAAAAGCGGTCAGGTTTTATCTTCATCCGATAATATCACATTGAATGTTATCGGCAAGGAAATCAAAGAAGAAAAACCCGATGAGAGTGCACCGAAGCTTATGGTTACGGGATATGAGCTTGATAAAGAATATCTCTCTGCCGGTGAAAAGTCGATTCTTAAAATCACCGTAAAGAATACTCATGCATCAAAAAGTGTCAGAAATATAAAATTCTCTTTGAGTGAAGAAAGCGGAGAAATTACACCATCGGGCATGGGTACTGCACACATAAAAAACATATCTGCAGGCGGTACATATGTCTGGGAAGTGGAGTTGACCGCATCGCATACCGTTACTGTGGGTGAACACAGATTCACCGTTTCTGCAGAATATGAGGACAGCGATTACCGTTCTTACAGCAGTTCCGATATATTAAGGCTGAATGTCAGACAAAGTGTAAAACTTAAATATGACAGTGCGATTCTGCCTAAAAAGGTTGTTCAGGGTGATAATCAGACGGTTACAATAAATCTTATGAACACAGGAAAAAGTACGGTTTATAACTGCACAATTGATTTTGAGATTGAGCATCTGCAATCAGGCGGAAGCACATTTGTGGGCAATATCGACCCTGCACAGACAGGAATAGGAACGGCAAATCTCAGAGTAGACAGCAACTTTGAGGGTGAAGTCAAAGGCAAAATCACAATCACCTATGAAGACGATTACGGTGAAGTTTATACCGATACGGTTGATGTTTCAACGGTGATTGAGAAAAAGGTAGAACAACTTGAAATCAAAGAAGAACCTGAAAAGAAAAATTCTCTCTGGTGGCTGTTTATCATTATCGGACTTGTTGTTGGTGGTGGTGCAGGCTTTGGTATCCCGTGGCTTATCAACGATAAGAAACAGCGAAAAGAAGACGATTTGAGATTATAATCACATGCAAAAAACGGTATCTTTGCGGATACCGTTTTTGCTTTTAACAAAACATTATAATAAGGAGAACAGTTCAAGTACGAGGATTTTTCAATGCGAAAATCTAAAAAAAAGGAGATGAAAAAATGCTTTAGCAAACCAACCGAAAAACAGTAAAAAAGCGTGGCATATATTCACATATTGTCAAGCTGAACAAGAATTCGTATATGCTATATTGACATAGAGTTTGATTAACTGATAATATTAGGTTCCTCGTCTCGATACGAGGGTTGCCTATGCAACATCTTTATTTAAACTCGTGAAAAAATTTGGTGTGTTTCATGATGATTCATTCTTGCTCATCGTTGACATATTAATTATGATAGAATTGCTGTAATAATTTTTATATATACATTTTTTATTTAAAAGTATTTTTTATAGAAAAAATCATGTTAAAATTAAATTAAAAAAATTTAATTTTTTCTTGACTTTTGATTTTTAGAGGAATATAATTGAGAAAAATTAAGTTTTGAAGGTAATGAATATGAACTCGGCTCTTACAGGTGCAGGTAAATATTTCTTTAGCTTTAGCGTAGCTTATTTTTTTAGCTATGCTTATTTTGCTTTGGAAAAGTTGCATGTGAGAGCATAAAAGTTTTCAGAAATTACCTGAAATTTTTTGATAGTATTTTTAATGCCTCACTTGTAACGAAAGCAAGTGAGGTTTTCTTATTCTGAAAGGAAGGTCCGGATATGTCAAACAAGTTGGATGAAGCAAGAGAAATTATCAACAGAGTCGATTCTCAGATGGCTGAATTATTCACAGAGAGAATGAGAGCTGCTGAAATGGTTTTTGAATATAAAAAGGAATTCGGACTTCCGATTTCAGACCCGAAAAGAGAAGAAGCGGTTATTGAAAATAATTCAGCTTTGATAAAAGACTCTGTAATTAAAGGCTATTATATTGATTATATTAAAAATCTTATGGCAATTTCACGGGCATATCAGTACCGTATGCAGAACGGATTGAAAGTAGCATACAGCGGAGCCCCGGGTGCTTTTGCTCATATAGCTGCAGGAAGAATTTTTCCCGACAGTAACAGAATTTCATTCAGAGATTTCAAATCCGCATATGATTCGGTTGTAAAAGGTGAATCAGATGTGGCTGTACTTCCCATTGAAAACAGTTATGCAGGTGAAGTCGGACAGACAATTGACCTTATCTTTTCAGGCAGTCTTTTTATAAACGGAATTTATGAGCTTGAAATTCATCAGAATCTTCTCGGTGTTGAGGGTTCGACTGTTGACGATATTAAGAAAGTAACAAGTCATCCGCAGGCTCTCGGTCAATGTCATGACTATATCAAGTTTCGTGGTTTTGATGCTGAAGAGGCAAACAACACCGCAATCGCTGCAAAAACTGTTGCTGAGATGAACGACAAATCGCTCGGTGCGATTGCAAGCGTTGAAACCGCTGAAATATACGGACTTAAAGTTCTTGAAGCAAATATCAATAAAAGCGGTGAAAACACAACCCGCTTTGCAGTTCTTTCAAAAGTCAGAGCCGAGTCACCGACACTTACAAGTTCAGTTCTGATGTTTACAGTTAAAAACGAAGCAGGTTCTCTTGCGAATGCGATAAGCATTATCGGAAAATACGGATACAACATGACAGCACTCAGAAGCAGACCTCTGAGAAAACATTCGTGGCAGTATTATTTCTATATTGAAATCGACGGCACAACAGACACCGAAGACGGTCAGAAAATGATAGCGGAATTAAATAATGTGTGCGACAAACTGAAGATAGCAGGAACTTTCGCACCTCACAACGAGATATAGGAGCATATTTATGAATATACATCTGGATTTAAAAGAAAACAGCTACGATATTATTGCCCAAAGAGGAATTCTTGAAAAAGCAGGAGAACACCTCAATCTGAACAGACGGGTTCTTGTTGTAACAGACTCAGGCGTTCCCGATATTTATGCCAAAACACTTGCAAAACAATGTAAATCTCCCGTTATATGTACCGTTGAATCGGGTGAAGCATCAAAAAGCCTGGAAACTTTCGGAAAACTTCTTCATACTATGCTTGAAAACGGTTTTTCAAGAAAAGACTGTGTGGTTGCAGTTGGTGGCGGAGTTGTCGGTGACCTTTCGGGATTTGTTGCATCGGCATATATGAGAGGTGTCGATTTCTATAATATCCCCACAACACTTCTTTCGCAGATTGATTCCTCTATTGGTGGCAAAACAGCAATAAATTTCGGCGGAATAAAAAATATTGTAGGTGCTTTTTATCAGCCTAAGAAAGTTCTTATTGACCCTGAACTTCTGAAAACACTTCCCGGAAGACAGATTTCAAACGGTCTTGCGGAAGCTGTAAAAATGGCACTCACTTCTGATAAAGAACTTTTTGAGATATTTGAAAACAAGGATATAGAAAATAATATCGATGAAATTATTATCCGTTCACTTAACATCAAAAAGAACGTTGTGGAGCAGGACGAAAAAGAGTCGGGCATCAGAAAAATACTGAATTTCGGACACACAATCGGTCACGGTATAGAAAGCAGCGTAAATATGGAAGAGCTTTATCACGGAGAGTGTGTAGCACTCGGACTCATCCCGATGTGTGATGAAAAAATAAGACCAAGAGTTGTCAGCGTTTTGAAAAAATGCAATCTGTATAATCTTATAGATTTTGATTGGGATAAAATCAGTGAAGTTATGTTTCACGATAAAAAAGCAGACGGTGATACGGTTGCCGTAACAATGGTCAATGAAATCGGAAAATACGAAATCAAAACTTTGAAATGTAATCAGGTCATTGATATGGCAAAAAGCTGTCTGAGAGGATGATATAAATGAAAAATACATTCGGAAACAGTGTTGCAATCACCTTGATTGGTGAAAGCCACGGTGAATATATAGGTGCTGTTCTTGACGGACTTGCACCGGGAATAGAAATTGACAGAGAATACATAGAGCATATGCTCACTCTCAGACGGCCTGACGGAAAGATTTCCACACCGAGAAAAGAAAAAGACGAATTCAGAATTGTCAGCGGTGTTATAAACGGCAAGACAACGGGAACTCCCGTAACCATTCTTATCCCTAATGAAAACGTCAAAAGCTCTGATTATGCAGAACTTAAAACAGTTGCCCGTCCTTCTCACGCTGATTATACAGCACAGTGTAAATATCACGGCTTTCAGGATTCAAGAGGCGGAGGACATTTCAGCGGAAGAATTACTGCTGCTCTTGTTGCTGCAGGTGCAATATGCAAATCAGCATTAGAACAAAAAGGAATTTTTATCGGTACTCATGTAAAAAGCTGCGGCGGAGTTTCTGACAGAAATTTTAATGATTTTATGTCAGATATTCAGGTGTTAAGTAATAAAACCTTTGCCGTGCTTGATGCACCTTGCGAAGAAACAATGAAAAATAAAATTCTTGAAGCTGCTTCAGAGGGTGACAGCGTTGGCGGGATTCTTGAAACTGCAGTAACCGGTATTCCCGAAGGTGTGGGAGAGCCCTGGTTTGATTCTGTTGAAAGCCTTATTTCCCATATGATGTTTTCAATCCCTGCAGTAAAGGGAATTGAGTTCGGAGCAGGTTTCAGCTTTGCCGATATGAAAGGCAGCTCGGCAAATGACCCTTTGAAGCTTGAAAACGGAAGAATTGTTACTGAAACAAACAATAACGGCGGTATAAACGGTGGTATCACAAACTCCATGCCGATTGTTTTCCGTACAGCAATCAAGCCGACCCCCACAATTTTCAAACCGCAGAACACGGTGGATTTCGGAGATATGACCGAAACCGTCATAGAGCCCAAAGGCAGACACGATCCTGCCATTGTTCACAGAGCAAGAGTTGTGCAGGATGCGGCAACAGCAATTGTACTCTGCGATATGCTTGCCATGAGATTCGGCACGGATTGGATGAATGAATTATGAAAAAATACGGTTGTATAGGCAAAAAATTAACACACAGTTTTTCAAAAGAAATTCACGCAAAGCTTGCCGATTATGAATATGAATTGATTGAGCTTAATGAGGACGAGATAGCAGAATTTTTTGATAAAAAAGACTTCCATGCCGTAAATGTCACAATCCCGTATAAACAGACGGTGATACCGTATCTCGACTCATTGAGTGATGTTGCAGAACGCATAGGTGCAGTCAATACCATTGTAAACAGAAACGGTAAGCTTTACGGCTACAACACCGATTACTACGGAATGAAAGCATTAACAGAAAAAATCGGTATTGATATGAAAGGCAAAAAAGTTCTGATACTCGGAACAGGCGGTACAAGCAAAACTGCCCGTATTTTAACAGAAGATATGGGTGCGTCTGAGATAATTACCGTAAGCAGAAGTAAATCAGAAAATTACATAACCTATGAAGAAGCCGTAAATGAGCATTCCGATGCAAATGTAATTATTAACACAACCCCTTCAGGAATGTATCCTGACTGCGAAGGTATTCCTATTGATATTTCAAGTTTCAATAAACTTGAGGGTGTGATGGATGCAGTATATAATCCTCTTTGCACAAACCTTATTTTAAAGGCAAAAGAAAAAGGTATAAAAGCTGAAGGCGGACTTTATATGCTCGTGATGCAGGCAGTTGTTGCAGTTCAGAAATTTCTTGATATGGAAATCGAAAAAACAGTTGCAGATAATGTCTTTGCTTCTGTTTTTGCATCAAAAGAAAACATTATTCTGACGGGAATGCCCGGAAGCGGAAAAAGTACAGTCGGAAAACTACTGAATATTGACGGTTTCATCTTTGTTGATACAGATGAAGAGATTGAAAAACGTTGCGGTTGTTCAATCAAGGAGATTATAAACAGTAAAGGTGAAAAATATTTCCGTGATCTGGAAACCGAAGTTATAAAAGATATTTCTTCAAAAGGGTGTCAGATAATTTCAACAGGCGGCGGTGCTGTACTGCGTGAGGAAAATGTAAAGTCCCTTAAACGGAACGGAAAACTGTTTTTCATAAATGCAGATATCGGCAGACTTTGTCCGACTGATAACAGACCTCTTTCAGATACAGCGGAAAAACTGAAAAAACTGTATAATGAAAGAATCGATATTTATAAATGGGCTGCTGATGTTATTGTTCCTGATATGGCAACACCACAAAAGGAAGCAGAGTTTATTTTAAAAGCCAGAACGGAGCTGATAATATGAAAATTCTTGTTATAAACGGACCGAATATAAATATGCTCGGTATAAGAGAACCTGAACATTACGGAAAAGAAACATATTCTGACCTTGTGGCTAAAATCCAGAAGCATTGCGACATAAAAAATGTGGATGTAAAAATATATCAATCCAATCATGAGGGTGACCTTGTTGATGAAATTCAGAAAGCCTACGGTAATGCAGACGGAATTGTTATAAATCCGGGCGCATATACCCACACAAGTATCGCTATTTTAGATGCAGTGAAATCGGTTAATATCCCGACTGTTGAAGTGCATATTTCAAAGCTCTCCGAAAGAGAAGATTTCAGACAGATAAGTTATGTCCGCCTTGCCTGTGTAAAAACAATAACGGGTCACGGTACAGACGGATATCTTGAAGCTATTGATTATCTGACAGAAGGTAAATGACATGAAAGCGATTTTTAAACCTTGCAGACTGAAAGGCAGCATAAATGCTCCGCCGTCAAAAAGCATGGCACACAGATACCTGATAGGTGCTGCGTTGTCAAAAGGAATATCGGTTATATCGGGCATTGATTACAGCGAAGATATTCTTGCAACGATTGATTGTCTTAGAGCTTTGGGTGCCGAAATAAACATTGAAAAAGACACGGTAACCATAAATCCTGAAAGTTTTATGAAAACATCATCAGATGTTCTCCATTGCAGAGAAAGCGGAAGCACATTAAGATTTTTTATTCCTCTTACTTTGTGTACGGGAAAAGAAATCACATTGCAAGGCAGTACAAGACTTTTCCAGCGACCTCTTGATGTTTATGAAAAGCTGTGTCTTGACAATGGTTTTAAATTCAGAAAGAGTGAAGATTCGGTAACTGTCTGCGGTAATCTTAAAAGCGGACAATACGAAATCGATGGTAATATAAGCAGTCAATTCATCACAGGACTTATTTTTGCACTTGTGTACCTGGGCGAAGATTCATCAATTCAGATTATTCCTCCCTTTGAAAGCAGGTCGTATATAAATCTCACAATCTCAGCTTTAAAATCATTCGGAGCAGATATTGAATTTATTGATGAATACACTATTGCAATCAGAAAAGCAACCCTGCATTCATTTTCAGGCTCAGTTGAGGGTGATTATTCAAATGCCGCTTTTCTTGATGCCTTCAATCATATCGGTTCTGATATTAAAATCAGCAATCTCAACGATAACAGTCTTCAGGGCGACAAGAAATATAAAGAATATTTTAATGAGATTTCAAAAGGCACACCGACTTTGGATATTTCAGACTGTCCCGACCTCGGACCTGTTCTTATTGCTCTTGCATCACTTAAAAACGGTGCAATTCTTACAGGCACAGACCGTCTGAAAATAAAAGAGAGTGACAGAGGACAGGTTATGCACGAAGAACTCAGTAAACTCGGCGGCGGACTTGTTTTCGGCGAAAACTCAATAACTGTTCCGAAACTGCAGTTTAAAAATACGGAAATTTCTCTTGACGGGCATAACGACCATCGTATTGTTATGGCTTTGTCTCTGATACTTTCAAAGTACGGCGGAGCAATTGACGGCGCAGAAGCAGTAAGAAAAAGTTATCCTTCATTTTTTGATGATATAAAACATCTCGGAGCTCAGGTGAAATTAGAATGATAGTAAATGTAAGTAAAAAAATACTCATAGTCGGTCTGGGGCTCCTGGGTGGTAGTTATGCAAGAGTGCTCAAAAGATTCGGCTTTCACATAAGCGCAATAACAAAAGAGCAAAGCTCAATAGACTATGCACTCAAAGAAGGTCTGATTGATGAAGGCTCTACAGAACTCGATGAAAAGATAATCGGTGAAGCAGATATAGTTATATTTGCATTGTACCCTCACATTTTTATAGAGTGGATTGAGCAGAATCAGAGCCTTTTGAAAAGCGGTACACTTATTACCGACGTAACGGGTGTCAAATGCAGTATAGTATATAAAGTGCAGGAAATGCTTCGTCCTGATGTTGAGTTTATTGCAGCTCACCCGATGGCAGGACGAGAGGTTTCAGGTGTTGAAAACAGCACTGATAAAATGTTTGCAGGAGCAAACTATATCGTTACTCCCACCGATAAAAACACTCCCGAAGCAATAAGCACCTGTATGGAGCTTGGCAGATTACTCGGATTTTCAAATGTTACCACTCTTTCACCTGAAGAACACGATGAAATGATAGGTTTTCTATCGCAGCTTACTCACTGCATTGCCATAACTCTTATGACCTGTAATGATAAAGAGAATATGGAAAAGTTTACGGGTGACTCATTCAGAGACCTTACCCGTATCGCACGGATAAATGACCTGATGTGGAGTGAACTCTTTATAGAAAATAAAACAGCACTTCTTGAACAGATGAATCTTTTTATAAACAAATTCAATGAACTTAAATCAATGCTTGAAACTGAAGATGTTGACTCGATGCGAAAAATGATGCGTCATTCAACCCGGCGCAGAGCATTGTTTGATAAAAATTAATTTTCGGAGGCAATAAAAATGAACATGAACTTCAAAAGAAAATTACCTATCCCTATGGAAATAAAAGAACAGTATCCGATCACATACAAGCTTGAACAGATAAAAGAAAAGCGTGACAAAGAAATCAAGGATATTTTTGAGAGCAAAGACGACAGATTTATTCTTATTATCGGGCCCTGTTCAGCTGATAACGATGACAGCGTAATTGATTACATAACCCGACTCAGAGGTGTTCAGGATAAAGTTTCTGATAAAATCCTCATCATCCCGAGAATTTATACCAACAAACCACGTACAACAGGTGACGGATACAAAGGCATGCTTCATCAGCCTGACCCTCACAAGGGTGAAGATATGTTAAAGGGTGTTGTTGCAATCAGAAGTCTGCACATCAGAGCAATGCAGGAAACAGGTTTTACTTGTGCCGACGAAATGCTTTACCCCGAAAACTACAGATACCTTTCCGATGTTCTTTCATATGTTGCGATCGGTGCAAGATCTGTTGAAAATCAGCAGCACCGACTGACAGCAAGCGGTTTTGATATTCCCGTAGGTATGAAAAACCCCACTGCAGGTGATATTTCAGTAATGATGAATTCAATAACAGCTGCTCAGCACTCTCACACATTCATTTACAGAGGTTGGGAGGTTGAAAGTCAGGGTAATCCTCTTGCACACGCAATTTTAAGAGGATATGTCAATAAACACGGGCAGTCAATGCCGAACTATCATTACGAAGACCTTATTCATCTTGCAGAAACATATGAAAAATCAGGGCTCAAAAACCCTGCTGTAATAATTGATACAAACCATGCAAATTCAGGCAAAAAATGGATGGAACAACCAAGAATCGCAAAGGAAGTTCTTCATTCTTGCCGTCATTCTGCTGATGTGAAAAAGCTGGTAAAGGGTCTTATGATAGAAAGTTATATTGAAGACGGTGCACAAAAACCTGAAGATTGCGTTTACGGAAAATCAATAACTGACCCGTGTCTTGGTTGGGAGAAAACGGAAAAGCTTATTCTCGATTTGGCTGATATACTTTGATGAGGAAACAATAAAATAATACGACTCGCAACAGAAAACCGATTTTATGTCCCGTCAAATACATGATTTTGTTGACTCAAAAAAGTGTGTTTGTCAATGTGCTTTTGCTGAAAAATGGCTATACTGCGTGTAAATCCATGACAGAGCAAGTCTTCTTGCAACAAACGGATACAATATGAAGGATATTCAGGAATGGCTCGGACATAAGGACATTCAGACTACTGCAAATATCTATTCTCATCTCGATATCAGCAGAAAAATACAGATTGCAGGCGCAACAGTCGGTTTTGTCCCCGGGAAAAATGCAGGAAAATCGTTAGATGCTCCGTTAGAGCTTCCGAAAAGGGAAAAAAAAGAAAAGCCCCGATTCCTTAAAAGTCAAGGAATATAGGGCTTTTTTGATGGTCGGATGTTCATAACACAAGTAGTTCTCCGGCAATACATATTCTATCTTTTTTAATGTAACACATTTCCTATTCAATAATGAACCACCGCAGAAATTATAACTAATACAACCTTGACAGAAAAATCAATGCGGTATTTTTAT
>JAFXLD010000016.1 GCA_017531385.1 Clostridia bacterium | reverse complement strand
GTTTGTTTGCAAATGGCGGTATATCGCTGAAATTTGAATTTATTTCAGAGCGTAGCGGAACAAGTGCGTAGCACTTCCGACACTCCTAACTTCTAACTCCTAACTCCTCACTTACAATAATTTAGCTCCGCTAAATTATTGCTTACTCATTAATCCTTATCGCCGCAATAACAACGGTTATATCGTCTGCGTTGTCGCTTTCTGCGTTCATATGGGCTGTTTTTGCAAGTTTATCCGCAAGTTCTTTTCCCTTGTAATCTGTCGCATCCCTGAGAATTTCACGCCACATTGACACGGCATTTTCACTCACTCCGTCACTCATAAGCACCAGTGAATCGCCGTCTCTGAGCCCCAGATTGATTTTTTCAAATTTCACATTGCCCAGTATTCCCACAGGCAACGAGGGTTTCTGGATTTTCAGCAGTTTCAGATGCCTCATGGCAACAGACGGTGCCGCACCTGCCTTGAAAAATTCTACTTCGCCGTTGTAGAGATTCAGAACAGCAATATCGAGAGTTGCAAGTGATTCTTCTCCCGACCGTACAAGCATTGCAGAGTTTATCATTTTGAGAATACAGTCCACGGGATAGCCTGCCCTGAGCAGTACCGAAGCCAGCGAACAGCACATCACCGAATCAGCCGCCGCTTTTTTGCCCGTGCCCATTCCGTCGCTGAGTATCATGTACATTTTTCCCTTTCCGTCAAAGAAAGTGTCAAATGTATCGCCGCACCATTTTCCGCCGTCGGAACTTATCTGATATCCTCCCGTTTCCACGGTGTATTTTGTTCTTTCGCAAATTGTCAGATTTACCGTACCGTCGGACAATGTACGCACAACGGGTTTTTCAAAACTTACAGACAGCACCTCGGAAATTGCGTGCGCAATCTGACGTTCATCGTATTTTTCATCAGAGGGAAAACATATTTCACAAAACAGTTTATTGTCTTCATTTCTGAAAACACCGCAGCTTGTGACTTCCAGCTCCATATCATTCACAAGCACATCGCAGACCATGCCTGTTTTTTCTGCATCATATTCTTCTCCCGATTCCATTGTTTCCGAAAAAGAGTCAAGAAGTTGTGCTACAGAGCCGAACTGATCCGACACAATATTCACCGTTTCGCCTGTTTTTGCCGATTCACGCATGGCATTACGGTAACGCTCCGATTCATAAGAAATATTTTTCACAATCGTTTCGGGTTTACAGCACACATCAAAAAATCCGTCAGGCAAGTTGTTTCCGTCATGAGCATTACTGTATCTGAGAACATCTGCAATTCCTGTAAAAAAGTTGTTTGTGACAGTATAGTTCACATTCCAGCAATCGTTGTAATTACGGCATTGACTGCAGACACGGTTACACACATTGTTGTAAATATCATCTTCCTTAGGAGCACTTCTGCGTCTGTAAATTCCTGCCACAGCTTTCACCGAAGATGTCACATCCGTCATGCCGTCTGCCGCAGTCCTGAGCCTCATTTTAAGCACATTCCGCTGTCCCGTGAGAGATGTGCCATCATCCGTAAAGGCAAAAAAGCTCCTGTATGTTTTTGCGATTTTTTTCGGTGTGAGAACAAACGCAGATGCGGCAATCCCCACGCTGTAAATAACATTTATCGCACTTATCCAGTCTTCTGCATAAAAAGCAGTTGCAGACACGGTTATAACAAAAATCAGAGCTGAAAAAAATCTGTTCTGTCTGCCGAAAAATCCAGTCAGCAGACCACCCATAGCAACACCGCCAGTCAGAAATGAATTCGGTGTAACAAAGCCCAGCACTACCCCTGCAACAATTCCCGAAAGTGCACCTGCTTTATCTCCGCCAAAGGAAGATGCAACAAGAACCGCATATGAACCGAGAATCACGGCAGGTGAAAATATGTAAATATCAAAACTGCTCAGAGCCATCAGAATCAGACCGAAAACAATAAGCACCGATGCCGTTTCCGAGCCCGAAAGCCTTGAAATATATCTTTTTGAGGGTTTTATTGAAAGAAATCTGTCAACAAACCATGCGGCAGTGCCACCCATCGCACCCTCAACCGTATAAAGCATTACTTCTTCCGATGAAACCGTTACTGACAGGCTGAGCACAAGCCCTGTTGCAAGAAGAGTAAAAAACGACGAAAGTGCACTGAAATACACATGATACCGTCTTTTAAGATTTCTTTTAAGGAGATATGATAAAATCCCTGCAACAGCACATGCCGAAATATATCTGAGTGTGAGCACATTTACTCCGTAAACATGAAAATATCCCAGAATTGCTCCGAATACCGCAGACGGAATAAGCGATGGAAAAATGCTCGACACGAAAGCCACTCCGAAGGGTGAAAGACCCTCGACAGATATGACAGCAGAAAAAAATCCCGCAACGCCTGTTGCTATGTACCTTACCGCATAAAAAACTGCTACTCTTATCAGCTCGTCGCTGTCTTTTATATTTTTAATTTTCACATCATTCATTTTTTTCACCAACAGTCTGATTATTGAATTAATTATAGCCTGTACGGACCGAAAAAAATGTCACATCGTAATGCTGTTTTTTCTCATTTATAAGACAAGTTTGTCATTAAGTGGTGAATGTCGGAACAGATAACAGGAAACATCTTTTTTATTTCCAATTCCGCCTGAGCTATTGAAATATTCATTATTATTTGATATAATATTTTATTATATAAAAAATGGTGAAAATTATGAATAACAATTATGACAGAGATAAAAAATTCAGAAAAAATCCCCGTCAGGACAGGGATGAAAGACCCGAAAAAACTGAAAAACCCGAAAGACAGGAACGTGATGACCTTATCATAGGCAGAAATGCAGTAAGAGAAGCCCTTAAAGCCGGCAGACCTGCCGAATGTCTGATGATTCAGAGAGGAGAAAAGAAAGGTTCTGTCTCCCCTATTGTTGCACAGTGTATCGATATGAAAATCCCCGTAAAAGAGGTTGATCAGAAGAAGCTTGATTTCATGTGCGGTCACGGTAATCATCAAGGTGTGATTCTTATTGCGGCAGCAAAGGAATATTCCACACTCGATGATATTTTTGCTCTTGCAGAAGAAAGAAATGAGGCTCCGTTCATCATCATCTGTGACGGTCTTGAAGATCCTCATAATCTTGGTGCCGTAATCAGAAGTGCAGAAGCTGCAGGTGCTCACGGTGTTGTCATTCCATCAAGAAGAAGCACAGGCCTTGGCTATACAGTCGGAAAATCAAGTGCAGGTGCCCTTGAATATATGCCCGTTGCAAGAGTTACAAACATTACCTCTGCCATAAACGAAATGAAAGAAAAAGGCGTATGGGTCTATGCCGCAGATATGGACGGCAAACCCTACTACGAAACAGACATGTCGGGAGCAATCGCCATTATCGTCGGTTCAGAGGGTAAGGGTGTAGGCAGACTTGTAAAAGAAAATGCAGACGTGGTTGTTTCCATTCCGATGAAAGGCAAAATAAATTCGCTTAACGCATCTGTTGCCGCAAGCATACTCATGTTTGAAGCAGCAAAAACCAGAAATTAACGGTGATATAAATGGCTGAAAAAAAAGTCAGCGGAAAAACAAAAAATACAAATACAAAAAAAGACAGTTCTTATGATGATTTTCTTGCTCAGTACGGTGCAGAGCTTCGGAAACGCTCCACAAGAACGGTAGCGGAGCCTGTTAAAAAACGGGAAAACACAGAACCTGAAGAATCACGGTGCGGTGAGATTGATCCCCACACAACGTTGAATCCTGCCACAGATCATCAGATATTCACAAAGCGTTCAGGTCGTATTCTGTCCGATGATTCGGGTTTCAAAGCGAAAAATTACAATCAGCGTTTTGAACTTACTCCCGAAATGCCCGAACTGCGTGACGATACCCGACAGGAAGAACTGACAGAAAGTGCCATTCAGGGTCAGCAGACAATGGCTGATATGATGTCCGTCAATACTGACGAGGATGTTTCCGTACCTATTGAAGGACAGATAATAAACGATGAGCAGGACCCCTTTACGGCTGCATACCAGGCATTCCGTAATGGTGCATCCCCCACTTTCGGCAAATCCGAAAAACTCAGAGCCATTGCAAGAACTGCGGCAGAAGATGCAGGCATGGAGCCCGAAAGTCAGATAACTTTCCCGGCTTTTGATCCCTTGTTCAGAATGCCTGACGAAAAAAAAGATAAAAAGAAGTTCCATATCAGGAAAAAAGAGAATAAAGAAAAACAAGAAAAACAGACATTTGACATAGACGAAAAAGATATCGTAACGAAGTCCTCACAGGAAGAACCTGAGCAGGATGAACACGAAACACATACCGAAGAAAAAACTGCAACGGAAGAAAAAAGAAATAAATTCTTCGATTTCCTTGCAGATGAACAAGGTGCACAGGAATCAGATGCACCCTTTGAAATCGGCAGTAAAAACGAAATACGCAGTGTGCTGAAAACGCTCACATCACAGAGCCGCACAGCACTTATCAAGTCAGGAATACTGTTCATTCTCGGAATTATTCTTGCGATAATCCTTTTTGCCATCGACAACAGCAAATCGGCATTACATTCGGTGCTGAGCCTCATTTTCCTGATTGCAGGCGGTGCAGTCTGCATAAAAGACCTGACAGAAGGCATAAAAGACACGGCAAAAAAGAAAATCACGCTTAACTCAGGCGTTATGCTGATTTATATTTCGGCACTTCTGCAGACGCTTATATCCTTTGCATCTGCATCATCGGTTGCAGACGGAATAAACATTCTTGCTCCTGCGGCACTCCTTTCAATGACAGCCGTAACAATTCCGAAATTCCTGTTATCAAACAATTCCAAGCTTACTGCGGGAATGTTCACGGCAGGAAGTGTGTCTGTTTTCAGAACAGCATCAGACGGAGGTATTGACGGTGTTATAAGTGAAAAAATCACAGGCGGTAAAGGACAGCTTCGTTATTCGACAGACACTCTGTTTGCAACAGGTCTTATGAAAAAGCTCACAAATGCCGTGCCAAAACCCTTTGGTGCAAATGCCGCATATATCATGCTTACCTCATTTTCACTCATTGCGGGCTTAGCTTCGGGATTCATTTCATCAAGCGTTATGTCGGGAATAACCACTTTCACGGCAATGATTATATCATGCCTTCCCGTTTCATATGCTTTAACGGCGGCTGTTCTGCTCTACAACACAAACAGCACTCTTGCAAAGAACAAATCATCACTTATTTCATACAGATGTGCTGCAGCTCTTACCGAAACCCGGGCAATTGTGTTCAACACTTCGGACATAATAGAAAAATCAGCCTGCAGTATTCACGGTGTCAAGGCTTTCAGTCACACCGACCCTCAGAAAGCCACTCTTTACTGTGCCTCAGCCATCAACGCAGGTCTTTCTCCCCTTTCGGAAATTATGAAACAGGTAACCGACCAGAGTGAAGACGATGTTCCCGAGGCACGAGATGTCGAAATTTCCTCACTAAAAGGCATAAAGGCAACCGTTGAAAACAGCACCGTTCTGCTGGGAAGTCGCAGTTTTCTTGAAGATAACGGAATATATATCCCCGATGAAAATTATGAAGAAAAATTCCTCACGGGTGACAGAAAACTGCTTTACTTCGCAATGGACGGAAGATTCACAATGCTTCTCATTGTCAGCTACCACATAAAAAGAAATGTTGCGGCGTTTTTCAAGTATCTGACAGCAAATGATATAAAAATTGTGATACATTCATCTGACCCCAACATCACATCAGCATACATCACAAAGAAATGCAAGCTTTCCGAGGATTCGGTAATTGAAACAGATGATGCCGAAGCTGCATATTTCATGGACAAAAGCTCCAGAACGGAATCTGCACTTCCTGCAGATGTGTTTACGGACGGCAGTATAACCGCACTTTCAGCGCTTGTCAGAAACGCTTTCACTCTGAGCAAAACAATAAACATCCTGCCCTTTATTATTTATATACTCTCTGCAATCTGTGCAATTCTTATCATAGCTCCCGCATTCCTGGGCTCTGTTTCGGTTTTAGGAAATGCTTATTTAATAATCATGAGAGTTATATCCTTTGCGTTATCCCTTGTTGCACTTAAATTTTTATCAAAATAATCAGGAGGAGATAAAATGGAATACATCGCAAACCTTTTCGGCGGTGAGCTTTCATGGCTCGACGTTGTGATAAGAGTCATTGTTGCCGTTCTTATCGGCATGGGTATCGGCGTTGAAAGAGAGCTTGCAAACCATCCAGCCGGCATGAAGACCCATGCACTTGTGTGCCTTGGTGCCGCAATCACAACAATGATTTCAGCCGAAATGGCATATTCCCTCATGGGCAACGAAGCTCTTGATGCCTCATCAAAAGTGGATATTTCCCGAATTGCGTCGGGTGTTGTATCAGGTATCGGTTTCATTGGTGCCGGTGCCATCATCAAAGCAAAAGACGGATCTGTGGTCACAGGTATCACAACTGCGGCAACGGTATGGATAAGCGGTTGTATGGGTCTTGCGATAGGTATGGGCTATTTCAGAATAATCATCATTGCAATGCTCGCAATCCTCTTTGCAACAGTCACACTCAAATCGCTTGAAGCAAGATTTATCAAGCACAGAGGTATGCGTTACATTGAAGTTATAACAGACGACAAAACTTCTGCTTTGCCCGTTATTGAAGACTATTTTGACCGAAAGCAGATAGTTATAACTTCATTCGACTGCACAACGGTAGATCCCAACGAAAATGACGACGAAGCAACAAGATTCTGCTGCCGCTACTTCCTGCGAGTACCGAAGGGAATCCCCTTCAATGTGGTAATGCGTGACATCGCAAGAATGGAAGAAGTCAGAGAAGTTTATGAATCAACTGTCGCTTCGGCTACACTCAAGAAAACTGCAAGACCTCAGATTTAATAAAAGAAGTTCAAAAAAAGGAGCCTGATTCCTTATGAAAAAGAAAGTTGCAATCATTTCCGTCTCTTCCGTTTTCGCAATTTGTCTGTTGTTTTTCACGATATCACACGCCGTCTATCATCGCTCTGTCATGGCATCTCTTGCCGAAATGGCTATGGTAATAATTGACCGTGATTCAATTTATGAAGAAGGCGAAAAATACAATAAAAATATGAAACTCAGGGCTGTGGAAAATCTGCAGGACTGCGGAGTACCTGACGGAGTTCATCCGAAAATCTCCTACTATGATAAACATGAACACGGTATGCAGGTTTTCTATTTCAATGAGGAATGCTTTACCGATACAATTTTAATATACGTACCCGGCGGAGGTTATCTTAACAACCCCCTGACTTTCCATTGGAAAATCATCGAAACACTGTCATCAAGTACACACACTCCTGTGCTTATGCCTGTTTATTTAAAGGTTCCAAATTACACCTGCGACGAATCCTACGAAGCGATGATTGAGTTTTATCTTGACGTTGCATCAAGGGAAAATGTGAAAAGAATCATCCTTGCAGGCGATTCCTCAGGCGGCGGAATGGCTCTTGTGCTGGCACAGTTGCTTCGTGACAATCATCCGGACGTGCTTCAGCCTGACGACCTGATTCTCATTGCGCCGTGGATGGATGTTTCCATGGAAAATGAAGAAATTCAGTATTATGAACCCGTTGATCCCATGCTGGATATGTACGGAGCTGTTGATATCGGAAAAAAATGGGCAGGAAAGCATGATATTCATGATCCGATAGTAAGCCCCATATACGGAACATTCGAAAATCTCGGTGATATTATCCTCTTTATAGGAACACATGATATGCTTTATCCCGACATCGCAAAGTTTTCGGATATCCTTAACGGGCAAAACATCGAACATACATTGGTTGTCAAAGAAGGGCTCGACCACCCCTATCCCCTCTTTCCTATCCCCGAAGCAAAAGAAGCTCAGCAGATGATGATTGATATAATCAATAATGCTGATAAATAAGCAACAATCCCGACTCCAATGAAGTCGGGATTAATTTTATTCTTTATCTTGCTTATCATATTTAATTTTTACCCAGTCAGGACTGACACCCATAGATTTCGCAAACTCTTTGATTTCTTTTTTAGTATCAAAAACAGTATATTCATTCGTCACAGTATCCACATACACATATTTATTTGCATACATATCATCATAGAAGAATAAGAGCCCCTCATATTTTTTACCAACCACTTCACTTTCCGTATAGCTGATAACAGGATTCGGCTGACATCCATACGTATTGTCTTCCACATGCTGAAAATGAAATCCAAAGCCGTTTTTCGTTTCAAAGTATGAATCAATCACACCTGAAAACAACTCTTCATCCCCGAAACTTACTATAGAATAATCCCATGTAAGTTCGGTCAGAGTCCAGTCGCCTTTCTGAATATGAACTTCCTCCTGATAACAGAAATAAACACGAGAATTATACCACACACCAAGATTGATATTGTTATTGCTGCAATATTCACGAAGCTCGGGCAATGTTTCAAAAACCTTCACTTCATCTTTGTTGCAGTCATACAAAACCGAACAGTCTATGATAATATGGTCATCTTCCCACATACACAGGTAGTTTTCAGGATCACCGGGTTTTTCCCATCTTTCAAGATAACGGTATGCAATATACCCATCAGGATCAAAGGCATATCTGAAAAATAATCCTCCGTTATATTCATCGGGAATATTCAGGGTTTTATCATAACTATCAAGTCTGTTGGAGAAATTATTATCATTCTGGTAAATATAATAACCGTCAAAAAGTCTATGCTCGTATGTGGGACCGCCTGTGTTTTCACAAACGGAACCGTCTGCAAACTCGGTTATTCTTTCATCTTCAGGTACTTCATAAATATAAGCAAGAAACATCAATGCAGGGATAAGAAGAATAAAGCAAAAAACAACATAGACCAAGGCAAGAATAATTTTTGAACTGATTTTTAATCCTTTGAACAACTTTGTTTTAGTTTTTTCGTTCATGATATCACCTCATTGATTCGATATTATCATAGAAAATTTATCTTTTCAATTACTGTAACAACATTGTAATTGAAGGTTACAAAAATGTAAAAAGCCGCATCGGTTGATGCGGCTATCGTATATTTAGTTCTTGGGAACGATTTTTTCTGCGCCGCCCATATAAGGTCTGAGTGCAACGGGAATATTCACGCTGCCGTCTGCATTGAGGTTATTCTCAAGGAATGCGATAAGCATTCTGGGAGGAGCGACAACAGTATTGTTAAGAGTGTGAGCAAGGTACTTTTCGGTCTTGCCCTTGACTCTGATTGAAAGTCTTCTTGCCTGAGCATCGCCGAGGTTTGAACATGAGCCGACTTCGAAATACTTCTGCTGTCTGGGTGACCATGCTTCAACGTCAACTGACTTGACTTTGAGGTCTGCAAGGTCGCCTGAGCAACATTCAAGAGTTCTTACGGGGATATCCAGTGAACGGAACAGGTCAACTGTATTCTGCCAGAGAACATCGAACCACTTGGGGCTTTCTTCGGGCTTACATACAACAACCATTTCCTGCTTTTCGAACTGATGGATTCTGTAAACGCCTCTTTCCTCGATACCGTGAGCGCCCTTTTCCTTACGGAAGCAGGGTGAATAGCTCGTGAGTGTGAGAGGAAGCTGTTCTTCGGGAATCATCTGGTCGATAAATTTACCGATCATCGAGTGTTCGCTTGTGCCGATAAGATAAAGGTCTTCACCCTCAATCTTATACATCATTGCTTCCATTTCTGCGAAGCTCATAACACCTGTTACAACGTCTGCACGGATCATAAAAGGAGGAACAACGTATGTGAAACCTCTTTCAATCATGAAATCTCTTGCATAAGAGATAACTGCAGAGTGAAGTCTTGCGATGTCACCCATGAGATAGTAGAAACCGTTACCTGCAACACGTCTTGCAGAATCAAGGTCGATACCGCAGAAACGTTCCATGATGTCTGTATGATAAGGAACTTCAAAATCGGGTGTTACGGGATCGCCGTATTTCTGAACTTCCACATTCTCAGAATCATCTTTACCGACAGGAACACTGGGGTCAATGATATTGGGAATTGTCATCATAATCTTTTTGATTTTTTCTGAAAGCTCAGTTTCCTTTGCTTCGCAGTCAGCCAGCTCCTGAGCCTGCTGAGCAACGAGTTTCTTTGCTTCTTCTGCTTCGTCCTTCTTGCCCTGAGCCATGAACATACCTATCTGCTTTGAAACCTTGTTTCTTGAAGCTCTGAGGTTGTCCGCATTTGTCTTGTTTTCTCTGTATTCCTTGTCAAGAGCAATTACTTCGTCAACAAGAGGAAGCTTGCTGTCCTGAAACTTCTTTCTTATATTTTCTTTTACAACATCGGGATTTTCTCTTAAAAATTTAATATCAATCATTTCTGTATTCTCCTATTCTTCAAACAGCTTTGCAAGTTTCATGAGATCTTCTTTGTCGAAAAATTCAAATTCAAGTTTGCCGCCCTTGCCTGATTCCTTTACAACAACTTTTCTGCCCAGAGCATCAGACAACGAAAGCTCAACTTCGTCATAGATTGTATCACGCTTTTTGATTTTCTTAGGCTTTGTTTCGTTCAAAGCATTTGTCTGCTTTACAAGTTTCTCTGTTTCACGCACAGACAGTTTTTTTGTTATGACTTCGTCTGCAATCTCTTCAATCAGGGATTTTTCTTCGAGACCGAGAAGTGCTCTTGCGTGGCCAGCAGTAAGAAAGTCATCGCTCACAAGTCCTCTGACTCTTTCGGGCAAAGACATAAGTCTTAATGTATTTGTGACGGCTGAACGGGATTTACCCAGCTTCTGTGCAGCCTGTTCCTGAGTGAATGAATATTCTTCTATAAGTCTGCTGATACCCTCTGCTTCTTCAATGGCATTGAGGTCTTCTCTCTGCAGATTCTCGATAAGTGCAATAACGGCAACCTCTGAATCAGTCAGCGATCTTACGATTACGGGAACTTCCGTAAGCCCTGCCAGACGTGATGCACGCCAACGTCTTTCACCTGCAACAAGCTGATATGAGCCGTCTGCAAGCGGTCTTACGATAAGTGGTTGAAGAACGCCATGCTCCTTAATGCTGTCCGCAAGTTCGGAAAGCGCATCATCATCAAAAATCTGTCTGGGCTGATTTTTATTAGGCTCAATATCATTGAGTCTGAGCGTTATGACACTTCTGCCCTCGTCAAGCTCCTCAACGGAATTATCGGCAAAAAGAGCATCAAAACCTTTTCCCAGACCGCCTTTTTTAGGTGGCATTTCTTTTCCCTCCCGAAAAATTAATAATTATGGGGCAGGATGCAATATCCTACCCCACATTATACATTATTCAACTTATATTGTCAATTATTAAATAGTAATGTTCTTGCCGATATAAATGGGATATGCACTGTCGCCGGAGATTGATTTCCGGGGTCTTATCACACCGTTCTTATCCATAATCACGCAGTTGAGATTTGCATCTTCACCGATGTAGCAGGACTGCATGATAACGGAGTTCTTTACAACAGCACCCTTTGCTACATGAACGCCTCTGAAAAGAACTGAATTTTCAACTTCGCCTTCAATCTTACAGCCGTCTGCAAGAACACAGTTCTTTGCCTTTGAACCGATGCCGTAAATTGCGGGCATATCGTCGTGAACTTTTGTGTAAACAGGATTGTCACGATTGAAGACATCAGCACTGATTGCTGGGTCAAGCAGAGCCATATTTGTGTCATAATATGTCTGCATAGAGTCGATTACAGAGCAGTAAGTATTGATTTCATAACCGTAAACACCCAGCTTGTCAAGGTTTTTCATGATAACTTCTTTTTCAAAGATATCATAATCGCCTGCAGTTGCCTGGATAACCATTCTTTCAAGAAGTGACTTCTTCATAAGAATAATGTTCACTCCGTATGTGCCCTCACCCTCTTCAGCCTGAGGAGGTACAGCCATTTTCCTGATTCTGCCGTCTGCCTCGGGCTTGAACTTCATAAGATTTGCAAGCTGAGGATATTTGCCGTTCTTGTAGCAGATTGTAATATCGGATTCTTTTGCTTCATGGTATTCGACAAGCTTTCCGAAATCCATATTGCAGATAATATTTGTGTCACAAAGAAGAACATATTCTTCGTTTGAAGCCTGAATGAAGTCCATTGTGTTGCGGAGTGCTTCAAGTCTGCCTTTATATTTACCGCCGCCGAAGTTATAGGGAGGAAGAATGAACAGACCTGCGTTCTTTCTTGAAAGGTCCCATGACTTGCCTGAGCCCACGTGGTCCATAAGTGAACGGTAGTTGCTCTTTGCGATAACACCGACCTTGATTATACCGCTGTTGACCATGTTTGAAAGGGGAAAATCAATAAAACGGTATCTTCCTCCGAAAGGAACGGAGCCTGCAGTTCTGAGTGCTGTAAGGTCACTTATGCAATCATTATATGCGTCTGAATAAAGAATACCCAATACATTCTTGCCTATCATACTTCAGCACCTCCTTCTACGTTTTCAACAACCATTGTCTGTGCTTTTACCTTTGCGTTCTCACCGATTGTGAGGTTGGGACCTACGACTGCAACGCCCCATTTTTCTCTGTCTGCGCATTCCTGCGGGTCTTCACCAACAACTGCGCCGCTCTTTACGACTGCATTTTCTGCAACCATAGCATACTGAACCTTTGCGCCCTTTTCAATCTTTGCGCCGGGCATTACAATTGAATATTTGACCTCTGCACCCTCTTCAACGGTAACATTTGAGAAGAGAACTGAGTAATCAACAGCACCTTCAACATGGCTGCCGCCTGTGATGAGTGAATTCTGGATTTCCGCTGTGGGAGCAACATACTGAGGAGGATTTACGGGATTGTTTGAATAAATCTTCCATGATTTGTCTGAAAGGTCGATATTTGCAACGGGATTGAGCAGATCAAGGTTTGCTTCCCAGAGACTGTCGATTGTGCCGACGTCTTTCCAGTAACCGTCAAAGGGGAATGCTACCATAACTTCGCCGGCCGAGTGCATTGCGGGGATAACATCCTTACCGAAGTCGTTTGATGAGCCTTCCTTAGCTTCGTCAGCAATAAGGTATTCACGCAGTTTGCTCCATGTGAACATATAAACACCCATTGAAGCCTTGTTGCTCTTGGGATTCTTGGGTTTTTCTTCAAAAGCTGTGATCTTTCCGTCGTCATCAACGAACATCAGACCGAATCTTGAAGCCTCTTCCCAGGGTACTTCAAGCATAGCG
Organism: Clostridia bacterium; assembly: GCA_017531385.1. GTDB lineage: Bacteria > Bacillota > Clostridia > Oscillospirales > Acutalibacteraceae > UBA1081. Next base: position 2,704 of record JAFXLD010000016.1, on the reverse strand, counting down.
ATTGTACATGCAGCGCCCTTTTCCTTGTGGTAATCGAGCATCTTTGCATAGTCCATCTTATAAATATGGTCACCTGAAAGAACTGCAACATATTCGGGATTGTATCTGTCAATGAAATTTATGTTCTGATAGATAGCGTTTGCTGTGCCTCTGTACCAGTCTGTACCCTTAATCTGCTGATAAGGTGACAGGATATGTACACCGCCGTTTGCTCTGTCAAGGTCCCATGCCTGACCGTTGCCGATATAATCGTTAAGTTCAAGGGGCTGATACTGAGTAAGAACACCGACTGTATCAATACCTGAATTTATACAGTTTGAGAGGGGGAAGTCAATGATTCTGTACTTGCCTCCGTAAGGAACGGCAGGTTTTGCCACGTTTTTAGTAAGGATACCAAGTCTGCTGCCCTGTCCGCCTGCAAGAAGCATGGCCAGACATTCTGTTTTTCTTGCCATTGTAATCAATCCTTTCTTATATTCATGATATATTATTTTTTATTATACATCTCTGTACTTAAGATAAATTGTCGAAAGAGGAGGCAGAGTCATATCAATACTCTGCTGCATACCGTGCATGGACTGTTTCTTTGTCCTGTAAACACGTTTCTTCGTCATACCCTTGCCGCCGAATTCCTTGCTGTCGGAATTAAAGACCACATCATATGCGCCCTTTTCGGGTACACCTATCATATAGGACTCTCTCGGAACATTTGTGAAGTTACAAACAGCAACAATGGTTTCGCCCTTTTCGTTCATTCTCTGGAATGCGATTACAGAGTTGTCGCAGTCATCGCTGACAAGCCACTTGAAGCCTTCCCATGAATAGTCAATCTCCCACATGGGTGAATTTTCTTTATAGAAGTGATTGAGAGCCTTGGTGTATTTCTGCAGATTCCTGTGTGCATCGTAATCGAGCAGGAACCAGTCAAGCTGTTTCTTTTCGTCCCATTCGATGAACTGACCGAACTCCTGTCCCATAAAGAGAAGCTTCTTACCGGGATGTGCATACATATAGCCGAGGAATGCTCTGAGCGAATGGAATTTTTCCTCATACTCACCGGGCATCTTGTCAAGAAGTGATTTCTTACCGTGAACAACTTCATCGTGGGAAATCGGCAGAATGAAATTCTCTGAAAATGCGTAGAAGAATGAGAAAGTTATAAGATCGTGATTATATTTTCTGAAATAGCCGTCAAGACCGAAATATCTGAGGATATCGTTCATCCAGCCCATGTTCCATTTAAAATTGAAGCCCAGACCGCCAACAGCAGTTGGCTTTGTAACAAGAGGCCATGCTGTGCTTTCCTCTGCAATCATCAGCACTTCGGGATGCTCACGGAAGACAACTTCATTGAGCTTTCGGAGAAACGCAACGGCTTCAAGATTTTCTCTGCCGCCTTTCTCATTGGCGACCCATTGACCGTCATCTCTGCCGTAATCAAGATAAAGCATTGAGGCAACAGCGTCAACACGGATGCCGTCAATGTGATATTCCCTTAGCCAGAATTCAGCACTTGAAAGAAGAAAACTTCTTACTTCCTTTCTGCCGTAGTCAAAAACTCTTGTTCCCCATTCATAATGCTCACCCTTGCGGGGGTCTGCATATTCATAACAAGGTGTGCCGTCAAACTCATAAAGTCCTGCCGCATCTTTCGGAAAATGTGCAGGTACCCAGTCAAGAATAACACCGATTCCGTTGTTGTGACACTTGTTTATAAGGTATGCAAGGTCTTCTGGAGTGCCGTATCTTGATGTGGGTGAAAAATATCCCGTTACCTGATAACCCCATGAGCCGTCAAAGGGATATTCCGTAAGAGGCAAAAATTCAATGTGGGTATAGCCCATATCCTTGACATAGGGCACAATTGCATCTGCAAGGTCACGGTAAGAATAGAAATTACCGTCATCGTGCATTTTCCATGACCCGGCATGAACTTCATAAATATTCACGGGTGATGCGTAAACAGACTTTTTCTTCTTCTCTGCCTGCCATTCATCATCGTCCCATTTAAAAGCGGTTATGTCATAGATTTTTGAAGCAGTATCGGGACGGGTTTCCGTATGGAATCCGTAAGGGTCGGCTTTCATGAACTTTTTGCCGTTTTTTGCAGTTATACAGTATTTATAAGTATCGTATGTTTTAAGGCCGTCAATTACAGTTTCCCATATTCCGCCGTCATTGATGCGATTCATGGAATTTGCAGTTTCTGACCAGCCATTGAATGCACCCGAAACCGACACAGCAGCTGCATTTGGAGCCCATACTCTGAAAACGGTTTTACCGTCACCGCACGGATGTGCACCTAAAAACTCATATGCTCTTGCATTGCTTCCCTCATGGAAAAGATACATCGGTACACGATATTCTTCGTTATTTTTATATTCCATAACAGCCTACCTCCGCTGATTATAGTTATATATAATATATTTTAGCAAATCAAATTTAATTTTTCAAGTGATTTTTTGACTATATTGAAAAAAGGGTGCTAATATTTTTTTCCTTAATTTGTAGAATTTGTACAAACAATAATTTAGCGGAGCTAAATTATTGTAAGTGAGGAGTTAGGAGTTAGAAGTTAGGAGTGTCGGAAGTGCTACGCACTTGTTCCGCTACGCTCTGAAATAAATTCAAATTTCAGCCATATACTGCCATTTGCGAACAAACTGCATTATAATGGGGTAAGGGGCAAAGCCCCTTCATAAAC
>JAFXLD010000015.1 GCA_017531385.1 Clostridia bacterium | reverse complement strand
TGAGGAGTGAGGAGTTTATGAAGGGGCTTTGCCCCTTACCCCATTTGTATTATATAGAGCGTAGCGGAACAAGTGCGTAGCACTTCCGACACTCCTAACTCCTAACTTCTAACTCCTCACTCTCAGATAAATTATTGTTTATCCCGTTGTTTCTTCAGAAAGTTCTGCAAATGCTGTGATAATAAACACATCATTGAGAGTTCTTACATTTACGGCAGGTTCAATAATTCCGTAAACTGAAACATCGGTATCTTCATTTTTTATAGCTGTAATTGTTCCCACTGTAAGATCACGGGGAAATATTCCGCCAAGACCCGATGTGCAGACAATTCCGCCGGGAGCTACAGCTGTGTTTTTTGAAAGACCTGAAATTTTGCACAGACCGTCATACGAAAGAGCTGCTGTGGTATTTGAATAGCCGTTTTCTCTTGACTTTATTTCATAAACACTTATGTTGAGTGTCGGATCAAGAATTGTCTTTACAACACAGGTTGTAGCACCGACTTCTTTTACAAGACCGACAATATTGCTTCCGTAAATAACAGGATCGTTGACAGAAACACCGTCTGATGAACCTTTGTCAAGTGTGAAAGAATCATAAACATCTGCGGTGTTTCTTGTTATGATAGATGCTGCACAGAATTCATAATCGGGATTATCTTCACGGACCTTTAAAAATTCTTCGTATGCGGCAAGCTTCTGCTTTGTTCTCTCGTAGTCAACAAGCTGTTCACCGTAAACGATAGCTTCGCTTTCCAGCTCTTTGATTTTATCCTGATAAACAGATGAGGAAACAAAAGATCCTTTCCAATCCTCTGTTTTTTCGGCAATATAGTTTGCAGCTTTCTGTATTGGTGTGTAAATGAAGCCTGTCACGCTTGTCATGGGCGACACAGCATCACTTGTGAAAGCCGCCAGAAAAATTCCTGCCAGCAACGCTGTAAGTATACAGATTATAATTTTAAATCTGATGCTCTTGAAAAAGTTTTTCATACCTGTTTTTCCTTAAAGACCGAGAATGTTTTTTTCCAGACATCTGCCTGTTCCCTGTGCAACACAGTCAAGGGGATCTTTACAGATTCTTACGGGCATTTTTGTGACCTGTGAAATGAGCTTGTCTATGCCACGGAGTAAAGCACCGCCGCCGGCAAGTGTTATGCCTCTGTCAAGAATGTCAGAAGCGAGTTCAGGCGGAGTTTTTTCAAGTGTGTCGCAGATCATATCAACTATCTGATTGACACAGTCCGAAACAGCTTCACGTACATCGGCAGATGTTATCTCCACATTTTTCGGCAGTCCGTCAATAAGGTTTCTGCCCTTTATGTTGATTGCAGCTTCACCGTCATAGGGGAATGCCGAGCCGATTTTTATTTTTATGTCTTCTGCTGTTCTTGCACCGATGAGAAGATTATGCTTTCTTCTTATGTATGAAATAATCGCTTCATCCATGTCATCACCGCCCACACGGACAGAGTTTGATGCAACGATATCACCGAGCGAAACAACCGCAACTTCGCTTGTGCCGGCTCCGAGATCGGCAATCATACTTCCCACGGGTTCACTTACGGGAAGTCCTGCACCGATTGCGGCAGCCATGGGAACTTCGATAAGGCTTACGTATCTTGCGCCTGCATTTCTTGCAGCATCATGAACTGCTCTTCTTTCAACTTCCGTAACACCTGAGGGAATGCAGAGCATAACTCTTGCTCTGTTGAAAGGTGAGTTGCCCTGAGCTTTCTTTATTAGTGCACGAAGCATGTCCGCAGTCATTTCGTAGTCTGCAATAACACCCTTTTTCAGCGGTTTTTCTGCTGTGATTGAGCCGGGAGTTCTGCCGATCATTGTTTTTGCTTCCGAACCTACGGCTACAACTCTTGAGGGAGTTTCCTTGACATCAAGAGCTACAACAGACGGCTCTCTTATGATTATTCCTTTTCCCTTTGCATAAACAATGGTATTTGATGTGCCGAGATCTATACCGATATCCTGTGAAAATAACATTTTGATCACCTTGAAACTATTTTAATAAACATTGGTTGTTGAAACACTTAATCACTTTATTATAGCTTTTATTTATAAATATTACAAGTAGATTTTATATATTTTTGTAAGAAATTTTAACATAAAAATTGAAAAAAAGCTTGAAATAAGCGTTGATCGGTGGTATAATAACTCACAGTGATAGTATGATTTTACTTGAGCGGGGCGAGCCTCGCTCTTTTGTTTTGCTATCAGGAAAAGATGAACGGAGGTCTTGTTTTGGCTGAAAAGAAAAACACTGTTGCAATAGTCCGTGACATTGCAAAACCGATTGCCGATTCTCTGGGACTCATCCTCTGGGATGTTCGTTTTCAGAAGGAAGGCGCAAACTGGTATCTCAGAATTTTCATTGACAAAGAAGGCGGAATTGAAATCGATGACTGCGTTAATATGAGTCACGCAATTGAAGAGCCGCTTGACAGACTTGATCCCATTGAGCAGAGCTATAATCTGCAGGTTTCTTCACCCGGTATAGAACGTGATCTTGTTGCAGACGAACATTTTGTGAAGTATGTGGGCGAAAAAATTATGCTCAAGCTCCCGAGAGCCGTTGACGGAATGAAGGAATTCCACGGTATTCTCGAAAAATACGAAAACGGTGTACTCACCGTTTCTTACGGCGAAGATAAAACTCTTGAAGTGAATAAGAAAGAAACTTCATGGGTCAGAGCCGATGATTTTCCCGGTTTTAATTAAGTAAAATAAATCATTTATACAGAAAGGATGACAGGAAAAAATGGATAGAGAGTTTTTTGAAGCTGTCTCTGCGCTTCAGAAAGAAAGAAATATTTCATCAAACGCAATTTACGATAAAATTGCAAACGCACTTGTTATTGCAGCAGGTCACAACTACGGAACAAAGGACGGTATCTTCTGTGATATCAATCCCGAGGAATATTCCGTACATCTTTACATGAGAAAGACAGTTGTCCCCACAGAAGACGATGTTATGGATCCTGCAATTGAAATCAGCGTTGATGAAGCACAGAAGTATAAATCAGGTGCTGTTACAGATGATGTTGTTGAAATCGATCTTGAAATCAACGACTTCGGCAGAATTGCAGCTCAGACAGTGAAGCATGTTCTTCGTCAGGGCATCAGAGAAATCGAGCACGAACAGGTTCTTCAGGAGTTCCAGAGCCGTAATCAGGAAATCGTTACTGCAACAGTCAGAAACATTGATCCCAAAACAGGTAATCTTACTCTTGATATCGGAAAGTCAGAAGCACTTCTTCCCAAAAATGAGCAGATTCCCGGTGAAACATTTGAGCTCGGTCAGCTTATAAAAGTTTATATCGTTGACGTAAGAGGAACAGAAAAAGGCCCCAAAGCCATGATTTCAAGAACACATCCCGGTCTTGTAAAAAGACTTTTTGAACAGGAAGTTCCCGAAATTTTCGACGGCACAATCGAAGTCAAAGGCGTTTCACGTGAGGCAGGCTCAAGAACAAAGCTTGCAGTTTACAGCAAGGATGCTGATATTGATCCTGTTGGTTCATGTATCGGTCAGAGAGGCGCAAGAGTAAGCAAGATCGTTTCAATCCTCGGCGGAGAAAAAATTGATATCGTCAAATACAGCGAAAATCCTGCAGAGTTTATTGCAGCAGCACTTGCTCCCGCAGAAATTCTGAATGTTGAAATAATCAGCGATATCGCAAAGTCCTGCCAGGTAACAGTTCCCGATACACAGCTTTCACTTGCTATCGGTAACAAAGGACAGAATGCACGTCTTGCAGCAAAACTCACCGGCTGGAAAATTGATATCAAGCCTGAAAGCGGCTTCTATCAGCCCATGATCCAGTTATAATTGACAATTCGCAATTCTCAATTCGCAATTTCGGAAAAGGCTTCGCCTTTTGAATCATTTTATAATGGGGTAAGGGGCTTGCCCCTTCTGCAATTGCAAATTTCACATTGCTAATTGCGAATTTATATAACCATTCAGTTTAATCGACTAAACTTTTACGGAGGTCTTTCGGTGCAGCAGAAAAAAGTGCCGATGCGTAAATGTATCGGCTGTAATGAATCGAAAACAAAAAAAGAACTTGTAAGATTTGTCAGATCTCCCGAGGGAGATATAAGTCTTGATCTTGTGGGAAAAAAATCCGGCAGAGGTGCATATATATGCCCCGACACGGAATGTCTGAAAAAAGCCCGTAAAGCAAGAAGACTTGAAAGAATTTTTGAAACAGCCGTTCCTGACAGCGTTTACGAAGAGGCAGAAAGGTTGCTCGGCGGAAAATGACAGATAAATTTTTCAATGCCATGGGACTTTCAAGAAGAGCGAAAAAACTTTGCGTCGGTCATGATGAAGTGAAAACTTCAATCAAAAGCGGAAAAGCAATGCTTGTTATTTTAGCATCGGATGCTTCAGAGCGTCTTGAAAAAGAAATGACAAATCTTGCAGATGAAATCCCTGTAATAAGAACAGACGCCACAATGCAGGAAATGGGAATTCATATCGGAAAAAAATCCGGAGTTTTCTCTGTAATTGACGTCGGACTGAAAGATCTCGTATTGTCAACAATAAAATAAGGAGGATTCAATATATGGCACAGATAAATAAGTACAGAGTTCATGAGGTTGCAAAGGACTTCAATGTCAAGAGCAACGGCGTTATTGAACTTCTCGGCAAATATTTTGAAGATCCGAAAAAGCATCAGACAGCTCTCACTGACGAAGAGCTTGATATAGTTTTTGAAACATTTACTCAGGATAAATCAGTTGAAAGCTTTGATGAATATTTCAGAGTTACAGCCGAAAAGAAAGAAGAACCCAAGAAGGAAAAGAAGGCAGAGGCAAAAGCTCCCGAAGCAGAACCCAAGACAGAGGAAAAGAAAGAAGCAAAGCCTGAAGATAAGAAGCCTGAAGCAAAGGGTAAACAACCTCAGAATAAGCCTGCTCCCGAAAAGAAGGGTGAAGCAAAACCCTTTGAAAAGAAAGCAGAAAAGAAAAAGAATAATGACACTCCCATTCAGGCAAGAACAAAGGGTGACAAGCGTACAATTGATACAAGAGGTTCAAACGTTGACCTTGAAAAGTATAATGAAAAGTACGATGAAATTGCTCCCGAAAATGCAAGAATGAAGGACAGAGATACTGCAAAGAAGCAGAAGATCAATCAGAAGTCCAAGCAGTACCGTAAACAGGGTATGCGCAGTGGCAAGAAGGAAACAGAGCAGGAGAGACTTGCAAGAATTGCAGCTGAAAGAGCAAAGAAACAGATCGTTATCAAAGTCGGCGATGAAATCACTGTCGGTGAACTTGCATCACGTCTTAAGGTAACTGCTGCAGAAGTTATCAAAAAGCTTTTCCTTTACGGCATCATGGCTTCAATCAACGAAGTTATTGACTTTGACACAGCTGAAATTGTTGCAACAGAACTCGGTGCAAAGGTTGAAAAGGAAGTTGTTGTCACAATCGAAGACAAAATCATCGACGACTCAGAAGATGATGAAGCAAATCTTCTTCCCAGAAGCCCTGTTGTCTGTGTTATGGGTCACGTTGACCACGGTAAGACATCTCTTCTTGATGCTATCAGACATACATCTGTTACATCAACAGAATCAGGCGGTATCACACAGCACATCGGTGCTTACAGAGTAAATCTTGACGGCGAAGAAATCACATTTCTTGATACTCCCGGTCATGCAGCTTTCACATCAATGCGTGCAAGAGGTGCAATGGCTACTGATATCGCAATTCTTGTTGTTGCGGCTGATGACGGTATCATGCCTCAGACAATCGAAGCTATCAACCATGCAAAGGCTGCAGGTATCCAGGTTGTTGTTGCAATCAACAAGATGGATAAACCCGATGTCAATCCCGACAGAATTCTTCAGCAGCTCACAGAGCATGAAATCGTTCCCGAAGAATGGGGCGGTGACACAATCTGTGTTCCCGTATCTGCAAAAACAGGTATGAATATAGATAAGCTCCTTGAATCAGTTCTTCTCATTGCCGAAATGAAAGAACTCAAGGCTAACCCCAACAGAAAAGCAAAGGGTATCGTTATCGAAGCCAAGCTCGATAAGGGCAGAGGCCCCATTGCAACACTTCTTGTCCAGAACGGTACACTCAAGTCAGGTGACATCATCGTTGCAGGTACTGCAGTAGGCCGTGTCCGTGTTATGACAGACTACAAGGGTAAGAAGATCGACGAAGCAGGCCCCTCAGTGCCTGTTGAAATCGCAGGTCTTGCAGAAGCACCCAATGCAGGTGACGCATTTGATGCAGTTTCTGATGAAAGACTTGCAAGAGAGCTTGTTGAACAGAGAAAGCAGCAGGAAAAAGAAGCTCAGTTCAATTCTGTTCAGAAGGTTACTCTTGATAACCTCTTCTCAACAATTGAAGCAGGCGAAATGAAAGAACTCAATATTATCGTCAAGGCTGACGTTCAGGGCTCAGTTGAAGCTGTTAAGCAGAGTCTTGAAAAGCTTTCAAACGATGAAGTAAGAGTACGTGTTATCCACGGTGGTGTAGGTGCAGTCAACGAGTCTGACGTTATGCTTGCTCACGCATCAAATGCTATTATTATCGGTTTCCACGTAAGACCCGACCCTGTTGCTGCTGCAAACGCAGAGCGTGACCATGTTGAAATGCGTATGTACATGGTTATTTACGACTGTATCGAAGATGTTGAAGCAGCTATCAAGGGTATGCTTGCTCCCAAGTACAGAGATGTTGAACTCGGCAGAATCGAAGTCAGAAGCACATTCAAGATTTCAAGTGTCGGCACAATTGCAGGTTGTTATGTGCTGAACGGTAAAGTTCAGAGAAACGCAAAGATCCGTGTTGTCCGTGACGGTATTGTTATCGCAGAAGACGAAATTGATTCACTCCGCCGTTTCAAGGACGATGTCAAAGAAGTCAATACAGGATACGAATGCGGTATCGGTCTTGTCAAGTTCAATGACATCAAGGAAGGCGACATCTTCGAAGCATATATCACAGAAGAATACAGAGATAACTAAAAATTCGCAATTCGCAATGTGCAATTCGCAATTTCGGAAAAGGCTTCGCCTTTTGATTCATTATATAATCAACACCGAAGGTGTTCCGAAAATTGCGAATTGATAATTTCCAATTGTGAATTATGCAATGTGCATTAAAAGGTGAAAAAATTATGTCAATGTATAAAAACGACAGAACGGCTGAGGATATCAAAAGAGAAATCACCGCTGTCATCAGAGAACTGAAAGACCCCCGTGTCAAGGACAAGCTTCTTACAGTTGTAAGAATCGAACTCGCAGGCGATCTTTCATTCGGTAAAGTTTATATAAGTGCTCTTGAGGGCTATGAAACAGCAGTGGGTGCTGCAAAAGCTCTCACTCATGCACAGGGACTTATCAGAAGAGAAGTCGGCAACAGACTCCGCCTGAGAAAATCTCCCGAACTTAAGTTCATTGCAGATGATTCGGTCCGTAAGGGTATCGAACTCTGGCAGGAATATGAAAGCCGGACCCGAAAGGATACAGATGATGAGAATAACTAAAGAAGAAGCAGCATCAATGCTCCTTTCAATGGATAATATTCTTATTTTTGCTCACGAAAACCCAGACGGGGATGCTGTGGGCAGTGCCTGTGCATTGTGTCACGGGCTTATTTCTTTAGGTAAAAAAGCGGCAGTATGGCTCGACGGTATACCTGCAAACGATGTTCACCTGACGAAAGGGATAATGTTTGACAATTCATTCACTCCCGAGCATATCGTGACAACAGACACTGCAGATGAACGGATTCTCGGTGCAGGTTGCGGTTATGACAAGAATGTAAAAGTCGAGCTTGCCATTGACCACCATTTTTCAAACACTCTGTATGCAGAAAAGACTTATCTTGACTCGGAATCTGCAGCAGCAGGTGAAGTGATCTATGATCTGCTTCTCGGAATGGGTGTCACAATCACAAAAGAAATGGCAGAATGTATGTATATCGCAATTGCAACAGACACAGGTTGCTTCCGTTACAGCAACACAAAGGCACGTACACTCCGTACTGCAGCGGCACTTCTTGACTGCGGAATTGATTCAGGTGAAATCAATCGCATTCAGTTTGAAACGAAGACAAAGGAATATGTCGCCCTTGAAAAAATGGCGATGAATTCCCTTAAAACTTATTTTGACGGCAAATGTGCCGTTATGATGCTCACCCTTGATATGTTCAAGGAAAGCGGTGCTCTTGACAGTGAAACACAGGCACTTTCCGCACTTCCCAGACAGATTGAGGGCGTTTTTGTGGGCATCACAATGAAAGAAAAAGAAGAAGGCTTTTTCAGAATTTCCGTCAGGACAAATGCGCCTGCAAATGCCGCTGAAATCGCATCACACCTGAGCGGCGGCGGTCATCCGATGGCTGCAGGATGTGCATTTGTCGGCAACAAGGACAATGCACTGAAAGCTGTCCTTGAGCACACAGAAAATCAACTCAGAAATGCGGGATTGTTATGACAGGATTTATAATACTTGACAAACCCGCAGGTATTTCATCTTTTATCGGCGGTGCGATTGTCAGACGGGTGACGGGCGAAAAGAAAACAGGACACACAGGCACCCTTGACCCTATGGCAACGGGTGTTTTGCCTGTTGCTGTGGGAAATGCAACACGGTTTATTGAACTTCTGCCAAGCCACGACAAAGGCTACCGTGCATCTTTCAGACTCGGCACAACAACCGATACTCTTGACATAACAGGTACTGTGCTGACAACAAGTGACAATATTCCCGATGAGGATGAAGTGAAGAATGCAATTGCTCACTTCAAGGGTGAAATTGAGCAGTTGCCGCCCATGTATTCGGCTATAAAAAAGGACGGCAAACGGCTTTATGAACTTGCACGACAGGGAATTGAAGTTGAAAGAGAAAAACGCACAGTCACGATTTATAACTGCGATTTTGTATCTTTTGAAAACGGAGAATACACCATTGATGTGAAGTGCTCAAAGGGGACTTACATCCGTTCACTTATTTCCGATATCGGAGAAATGCTCGGCTGCGGAGCCGTTATGACAAACTTAAGAAGAACTCTTTCAAACGGTTTTTCAATAGATGAATCTCATACGGAAGATGAACTGAAAAGTGCCGAAAATCCGTCAGTTTTCCTGATTCCTGTTGATAAGGCACTTGAAGCATATCCTGCAATAAAAGTCAGTGAGGCTCAGGCAAAGCGTTTCAGAAACGGCGGTGAGCTTGACTCTCAGAGGCTTCACACGAAGCTCTACCCGTCACTTTACAGGGTTTATTCACCCGATGATAAATTTTTAGGTCTCGGTGAATACAGAGAAAATGAAACAAATCTTTTTGTAAAAAGGGTTTTTGTAAATGACTGATTTAAAAGGCATAAAAACAGCCGTCGCACTGGGAAACTTTGACGGACTGCATAAAGGGCATCTTGCCGTTATAAACGAGGCTGTTATGGAAAAGCATAACGGTCTTTTGCCTTGTATTCTGACCTTTGATTCACACCCGCAGAAGACATTAAAAGGCTCTGCGCCTAAGAAAATTATGACAAGAAGCCTTTGTGAAAAGACAACTGCAAAACTCGGCTGTGAAACAATAAGACTTTCCTTTGAAGAAGTCAGAAATATGACTCCCGAAGAATTTTTTAATGAAATTCTTATAAAAAAGCTTAACATCGGTTTTGTTTCCTGCGGTTTCAATTACCGTTTCGGAAAAAACGGAGAGGGCAATGCTGAAGTCCTTGAAAATCTCTGCAAAAAGCATAAAATCGGCTTTTCCTGTGTTCAGGGGGTTGATTCTGACGGTGATTTTATAAGTTCAACCAGAATCAGACAGACAATTGAAAACGGTGACATTGAAAATGCAAACAATATGCTCGGAAGATATTTTGCCTATGATTTTGAAGTTGTTCACGGTGACAGAATCGGCAAAAAGCTCCTCGGTTTCCCCACAATAAATCAGATTTTCCCCGAAGGGCACATTGTTCCGAAAAACGGAGTTTATGCTTCTGCAACAGAAGTTGACAGTAAACTTTATCCGTCAATGACCAATATCGGTAAAAGACCGACAGTTGGTGGTGAAGAGCTCCGCAGTGAAACGTGTATTATCGGTTTTTCGGGAGATTTGTACGGCACTCACCCCGAAGTTAAGCTCATAAAACTTATCAGAGAAGAAAAAAAATTCCCCTCTCTCGAAGCACTTTCAGAACAGCTGAAAATTGACTCGGAAAAGGCGGAAAGAATATATAATGAGGTGTTCCGATGAAAATTATACTTGCCTCGGCATCACCGAGAAGAAAAGAACTGCTCACACTGGCAGGAATTGAATACGAAGTTATCGTGTCACAGTGCGAAGAAATACTTCCCGACGGCATAACTCCCGACAAAGCAGTTGAGGAGCTTGCAAGGCAGAAAACAGAAGATGTTTTTTCACGGAATAGTGATGCAATGATTATTGCCGCAGATACAGTCGTTGCACTCGGCAACACAATCCTTGGCAAACCCAAGGATGAAGCCGATGCGTTCACTATGCTTTCATCACTTTCGGGCAGAAGACACACAGTCTATACAGGAGTCTGCATAAAAACGAAAGACAAGACGGATATTTTCCATGTTGCAACTGATGTGGAGTTCTATGAGCTTTCAGAGAAAGAGATAAAAGACTATATCGCAACGAAAGAGCCTATGGACAAAGCAGGAGCTTACGGAATCCAGGGCAAAGGCTTTGTGCTTGTGAAAGGCATCCACGGTGATTATTTCAATGTGGTGGGGCTTCCTCTTGCAGAAACGGTAAGGTATATCCGAAACTTTTAAAAATGTTGACATGGGATTATTTCTGTACAATATTGAGTATTAAGAATATTAACAATAATTTATAAAATAAATACAAGCAGTGATTACGAATATTCTGTTTATTTACAACAGCAGCTGATAATTGATACAGACTTGTATAGATATATATTACTGTTTACAGTAACAAAAATCCGATTTTTTATCATGATTTTGGTATTAATTATTTTTGTATAAGTCATAACTGCTGTTTATGCAGTCCAGACAATTGTTGGAAGAACAATAAAAAATCGAAAAAAACCTCCGAGGAGGTTTTTCAGACTGTCGAAAAAGTCCAGCAAAAACTGGGCTTTTTTTCATATATGTGGTATAATGTATATGGTGATAAAAATGTTGGAAGAAAAGAAGAATATAAACAAAAGAAACGATGGAGAAATCGTAAGTTTAAATGATTT
>JAFXLD010000014.1 GCA_017531385.1 Clostridia bacterium | reverse complement strand
CATCTTATGATTCTTCGTTGATTAGATAACTTCTTGTTTATATCTTTTTCAAAGTCCTTCTCATAAGGGCTTGTTTTGTCATACCCTTTTTTCCTAACCATAAAAATTCTAAAAAGTACTTGACTTTTAATAGTTAGTCACCTCAATTACATTATATCGCCATACCGACCTATTGTCAATACATTATTAGTTTTATACCAAATTTGTAATTATTAATCCTTGCAAACCCCTATATACAGCCGTTTCCAACCGTTGCCAATGGTTCTGCATCCCATTGAATTGTCATCATCCTGAGGTTTTCAGCGGCGGAGATGGTTTTGTTATCATAACTGCCTGACGGGGCTCTGAACAGGGTGGGAGAGTGACCAGTAATGTTTCTGACAGTTTCATTACATTTCTGTATATCGAGCAAAATATCTTCATAAGTCATTGATGGCATATCCTTGTGAGAATATGAATGATTGCCTATCTCATGCCCTTCATCGTAAATTTTCTGCACTTCTTCTGTGTAATCATCAGCCCAAGAACCTAAAAGAAAGAATGTTGCTTTGACATTGTACTCATCAAGCGTTGCAAGAATTGAATCAATATCCGAATTGCCCACAGCACAGTTAAAAGTCACCGCAACCTTGTTTTTATTCGTATCAACATTGTAAATGGGTATCATTCTCGCTTCTGCCGATACTGCATCAGAGAGTGTGTGAGCAGTTAAAAATATTCCGAAAACAACTGCAAATATAACAACCATTGTGATAATTACCGACTTTAATTTGACAAATAAAATCTTCATAAAAACACCTCTGTAATTTATATGAGATATTTATGATTGTATGAAAAAGCAGGGGAGTGATACTATGATTAATTTGTATTTGCATAAAAATCATCGGTTGAATAATAAATAGTTTTATGTTAGAATGAATTTATCTTACATCAGGAGTGGATGGTATGAAAGATTTCAGTAAAATCAGATTTAAGTGGACTTTCCGAGATTATCAGAAGTCGGTGCTTGACAATTCACAGAAACATCTGAAAGATAAAAGAATTCATATTGTGGCTGCTCCCGGCAGCGGAAAGACTATTCTCGGTCTTGAGCTTGTGCGCCGACAGAATGCACCTGCTCTTGTTTTGTCACCCTCTGTCACAATCCGTCAGCAGTGGGGTGAGAGATTTATTGAAGCTTATCTTCCCGAAAGTGAAAATCCCGATGAATACATATCCTATTCTCTGAATAAACCGTCGCTGATAACTTCAATCACATATCAGGCACTTCATGCTGCATTTACAAAATCAGTTGTTGAAGCCGAAGACGGTGACGATGCTTTTGAAACTGAGGAAGTGCAGGATTACAGCAATTTTGATATCTTTGCCGAAATAAAAAAGGCAGGGATAAAAACAATCTGCCTTGATGAAGCGCATCATCTTAAAAGTGAATGGCAGAAAGTGCTTGAAAAATTTGTTTCTGCACTCGGAAATGAAGTCACAATCATTGCCCTGACTGCAACTCCGCCTTATGACAGCACGCCTGCCGAATGGAACAGATATCATACACTTTGCGGTGATATTGACGAGGAAATTTTTGTTCCTCAGCTTGTTGTTCAGAAAACGCTCTGTCCCCATCAGGATTACATATATTTCAGCTATCCCACAGCCGATGAAGCTAAACTGCTTACAGATTACAAAGCAAAGGCAAAGGCAGTAAGTGAAAAAATTATTGCAGAGGGAATTCCCGCAAGGGCTTTGCAGGTGTCGGGAGTTTCGGGTAATGAAGAATTGCTTTATGACAATATCGACGGGTTCAGGTCTCTTGTATGTGTTGCAAAAAAATGTAATGCAACCATTTCGCAGAGCCTTGAAGAAAAGGTCAATGAGGGCAGAAATGCACCCGTTTATTCAATAAAAGAAGCAGAAAAAGCATTTCAGTTCATCATTGATAAGCCCGATATTTTTACTGAAGAAATCAGTGAAAGGCTGAAAAGTATACTTACATCAGATGCTCTTCTTGAAAAAAGAAAAGTCTGTCTTGTATCAAATGAAAAAATCAACAAAATGCTTGTGTCTTCTGTCGGTAAACTCGGAAGCATTAACAGAATTGCCGAGAGTGAATATGAAAATCTCGGTGACGGACTCCGTATGCTGATTCTCACGGACTACATCAGAAAAGATATGATGAAAATTGTGGGCACCGAAGAAGAAATTTATCAGCTGGGCACCGTGCCTGTTTTTGAATCACTCCGAAGAAGCAATCCTGACGGAAAAATTGCCGTTCTTTCGGGTACTCTTGTGATTCTGCCCGATTCTGCAGTTGAACCTGTTCAGGAAATTGCATATAACGAGGGTGTGCCCTGCAGAATAAAGAAAATTGAAAACACAAACCATACAGAGATTATTTTCTCAGGTTCAAACAAGAATAAAGTCAGCATCATTACAAAGGCTTTTCAGACAGGTGTCATAAATGTGCTTATCGGTACAAAATCTCTCTTGGGTGAGGGGTGGGATTCACCTAACATCAATTCGCTCATTCTTGCAAGCTTTGTGGGCAGTTTTATGCTTTCAAACCAGATGAGGGGAAGAGCGATAAGAATTGATAAGAAAAATCCTGAAAAGGTATCGAACATCTGGCATCTTGTGACCGTTGAGCCCGAATCAGACGATGAAATTATAAGTGATGATTTTGAAACAATGAAGCGTCGTTTCGCATGTTTTCAGGCACCTGCTTATAACAGCGATGTCATTGAAAGCGGAACGGACAGGATTGACATTCTTGAGCCACCTTTTGACAGTCAGGGGCTTGAAAATATAAACAGCTGTATGCTTTCACTTGCGAAAGAAAGAAATGTTATGGCAGGCAGATGGTCAGGTGCTGTCAGGGGCAAAGCAAGACCTGAAATTGTTGAAGTGAGTGAAGTTCCTGCAGAGGTTCAGCCTGCAAAGGCAGTTCATAAGAATAAGATTTACGCAATCATTCTTGCAGTACTTCTTGTTCTTTCAATAGTTATCATCGCAACATCGGGATTTTTCGGCGGTCTTATCGGATTTATCATTGCGGTGGTCTGTTCCGTATTGCTTATAAAAACATCATCGGTTGTGATGAAAAATTCATCACCCGAAAAAACTGTAAGCAATATTTCTTCCGCAATTCTCAGAACGCTCAAAGAAATCGGTGAAATAGACAGCCGAGGGGCAAGAATTGTTGTTGAAAAATCAGCAAAGAAAAATATAATAAACTGTTCTCTTGAAAGGGCAACAGTCAGGGAAAAGAATGTTTTTGCAAAGGCAGTTTCAGAGCTTCTTTCGCCAATTGATGACCCCAGATATATTCTTATCGGCACAAAAGGTTTTTCAAAGCTTGCAACAAAGAATTATGTGCAGAGCTATGCCTGTCCTTCGATTATCGGTGCAAACAAAGAAACAGCAGCAGTTCTTGCAAAGAATCTTAAATCTGCAGGCGGCAGATTTGAACTTATTTTTACAAGAAATGAAATGGGCAGAAAAGAGCTTTTCAAGTGCCGTAAATATTCTTATATCAACGCAAACGGAAAAATGATAAAGAATAAAAAGATAATCAAGTAAAAATTGCACTAAAGAACAATATGAATTATTCTTCTGACACGTTAGAATATAATAGTATTAATATTCTAATAAAGCAGAGGATAATTATATGTTGAAGTCTGTAACAAAAAAGTTTCTTGATAAGTCAACAAAAACACATTTTGAATTTGAATTCTTTTGTGATTGTTGCGGAAAAACAATACCAACACCCGTGTTAGAATTTATCAACGGTTTTGCTGATGAAAAGCATATTACGGATGAGCAAAGAGAAGCAAGAGATATTCTGTATTCATTTGAGCACAATAATGCATACGAAAGAGCAAATATTGAAGCGAGATTTGAGCTTGACAGATGTGAAAAATGCGGTAATATGGTTTGCTTCGATTGTTCTTTTTTTGCCGATGATAAAGGGCATGTGCTGTGTCAGCATTGTATAAAAGATAAAAGTTGATACATACAAAAAAACATCCCGAAAAATCGGGATGTTTCAGACTGTCGAAAAAGTCCAGCAAAAACTGGGCTTTTTTTCATATATGTGGTATAATGTATATGGTGATAAAAATGTTGGAAGAAAAGAAGAATATAAACAAAAGAAACGATGGAGAAATCGTAAGTTTAAATGATTT